>NZ_JBSWXD010000047.1:0-40600 GCF_056160425.1 Micromonospora sp. ABR4_055 | reverse complement strand
GGGCACCGGCGCCCTGACCGCGATCGCGGTGGCCACCGCCGCCGGGGCCGCCGGTTGGTTCGACCCGGCCGCGCTGGACCCGGCCGACGAGGCGGCGGTCGCCGGCTGGCTCGCCGACGACGGTCGGCGCAAGGTGCTGCACGACAGCAAACCGGCCCGGCTGGCGTTCGCCGCGCACGGTTGGTCGCTGGACGGCATCGACCGGGACACCGCGCTCGCCGCCTACCTGGCCCGGCCGGACCAGCGTTCCTACGACCTGGTCGACCTGGCGCTGCGCTACCTGCACCGGGAGCTGCGGGTCGACGCCCCGGACGACGGCCAGCTGACCCTCGACGGGCTCGGCCCGCAGAGCGAGGTCGAGCAGAACCTGATGCTGCGTGCCCGGGCCACCCTCGACCTGGCGGCGGCGATCGACGCCGAGCTGGCCCGCGACGGGGACGCCTCGACCCGGCTGCTCGCCGACGTCGAGCTGCCGCTGGTCGAGGTCCTCGCCGGCATGGAGCAGGCCGGCATCGGCGCCGACACCGAGTACCTGACCGAGCTGGAGGCGCAGTTCGCCGCCGAGGTCAAGGCCGCCGCCCAGGCCGCGTACGGGGTGATCGGCCGTGAGTTCAACCTCGGCTCGCCCAAGCAGCTGCAGGAGATCCTCTTCACCGACCTGGGGCTGCCCAAGACGAAGAAGATCAAGACCGGTTACACCACCGACGCCGACGCGCTGCAGTGGTTGTTCGCCCAGACCGAGCATCCGCTGCTGGCCCACCTGCTGCGCCACCGCGACGTGGCCCGGCTCAAGTCGACGGTCGACGGGCTGCTCAAGTCGATCTCCGACGACGGCCGGATCCACACCACCTTCAACCAGACGGTGGCCGCCACCGGCCGGCTCTCCTCCACCGACCCCAACCTGCAGAACATCCCGATCCGCACCGAGGAGGGCCGCCGGATCCGGCGGGCGTTCGTGGTCGGGGCCGGCTACGAGTCGTTGCTGACCGCCGACTACAGCCAGATCGAGATGCGGATCATGGCGCACCTGTCCGGCGACGAGGCGCTGATCGACGCGTTCAACTCCGGCGAGGACTTCCACGCCGTCACCGCGGCGTCGGTGTTCCAGGTGCCGCTGGAGTCGGTCGACGCCGAGCAGCGCCGGCGGATCAAGGCGATGAACTACGGGCTGGCGTACGGGCTGAGCGCCTTCGGCCTGTCCCAGCAGCTCGGCATCGCCACCGACGAGGCGAAGGCGCTGATGGAGGAGTACTTCCGCCGGTTCGGTGGGGTCCGTGACTACCTGCAGGCGCTGGTCGGCCAGGCCCGCCAGGACGGCTACACCTCCACCATCCTCGGCCGCCGTCGTTACCTGCCGGATCTGGTCAGCGACAACCGGCAGCGCCGGGAGATGGCCGAGCGAATGGCGCTCAACGCCCCGATCCAGGGCTCCGCCGCCGACCTGATCAAGGTGGCGATGCTGCACGTCGACACCGCACTGCGCACCTCGTCGCTGCGGTCGCGGATGCTGCTGCAGGTGCACGACGAGCTGGTCTTCGAGGTGGCGCCGGGGGAGCGGGCCGAGCTGGAGAGCCTGGTCCGCCGCGAGATGGGCGGCGCCCACCCGCTGTCGGTGCCGCTGGAGGTCTCCGTCGGGGTCGGCACCGACTGGCACACCGCCGGGCACTGACCTGCCGCCGGTCACGCCTTCAGCGGGTCGTGCCCCCAGTTCATCAGCGAGTGCCGCCACCGGGTGTCGCTGACGTCGCCGGACGGACGCTGGGCCAGGTGCCGGTGCACGTACCCGACCACCTTGCGCATGTGCGCGTAGTCGTCGTCGGACAATGCCTCCCGCTTGGTCCGCAGCAGGTCGACGATCCGGCGGCCGGAGGCGTGCCCCACCGACTCGCCGCCGTCGTGGTGCTGCCCGGCGGCGGTCGACTCCGGGGTACGCAGCCACTTCTCCAGCTCACCCGGGCTCATGTTGACCGCTTCGACGAACGCCCGGTACGCCGCCGCGCCGTCGGACGCGTCGGTCCGGGTCGGGCGGTGCCCGGCGGTGCGGGTGCGGTCACTCGGCACGGCGCAACGCCTCCGGCTTGTGCACCGCGTCGCGGCCGGACTTGTCGCTGCGGACCCGGTACTGCGGGTGCTCCTGGTCGGCGACCACCGTACGGCCGGCTGCCTCCCGCCGGGTGGTGATCTCCTCTTCGACGGTGCCCGGCACGGTCACCCCGTGGCTGCGCCAGTTGACCCGGTCACCGGGTCGGGGATGCTCAACCGGTCGGCCGGGCCGCTGGTCGGGCCGGTCGCCCTCGCGGGGGCGTTTGTTCCTCGCCATGGCGGCCGGGTACCCGCCGGCCGGGCCGGCAATCCCGCCGGCGCAAGGTCTACGGGGTGATCTCGGAGATCGGCAGCTTCACCGGGAACGGGGCGTCGAGTTCAAGCAGGTCGGCGGACTCGGCGACGAGGGCGTACTCCCGCTCGCCGCTGGCGCCCGGCCGGTCGCCGAGCTGGTAGACGTAGATCCGCACCGGATCCTGCTCGACCCGCCAGTAGTGGCCGATGCCGACGGCGGCGTACCCGGCGGGCCGGTGGAACCGGTCCCGGCGGCGGGTGGCCGGGGAGACCACCTCGACGACCAGCAGCACCTCGTCGGGGGTCAGGTAGTGCCGGTCGCGGCTGCCTTCGGCGCGGTGCAGCAGCACGTCGGGCTCGTAGGTGTTGCGTGGCCCGACGGCGACCCCGACCGCCTGGGTGGCCCGGTAGCCGTCCGGCGCGTGCCGGCGCAGCCAGGCGCAGAGCAGGGACGAGATGTCCTGGTGGTCGAGAGTGGGGGAGGGAACCACGGTGAGGACTCCGTCGAGGAGTTCGACGCGGGGGGCGTCGGCGGGCAGGGCGAGGACGTCTTCGATGCTGTAGTCAGCCAGCTGCTGCCGGACCGGGTCCGGCTGCCACGGTGCGGTCCGCGCCCCGCCGGACGCTGCGGCAGGATGGATCGGCTCGGCGCTCACCCGGTCAGCGTACGGTCGTCGGGGTGCTGGCGAGGGCCGGCGACCGGTGCGGCGCGGTGCGCGACGGCCGTCTCAGCCGGTCGTTGGCGGCCGGTCCGCGACGAAGATCGCGGTGCCGGGGAAGAGCCGCCCGCGCAGCGGACTCCACTGCCCCCAGATCTGCTCGTGCCCGTCCGGCCACGGCGGTTCGACGACGTCGAGCAGCCGGAACCCGGCGGCGACGAGTTCGCGGACCCGGTCGCCGAGCGTACGGTGCTGCTCGACGTAGCTGGGGGTGCCGTCGTCGTCGGTCTCCACGTACGGCCGCCGGTCGAAGTAGGAGTGCACCGCGACCAGGCCGCGCTCGCCAGGGTCGTCGAGGAAGATCCAGCGCATCGGGTGGGTGACGGCGAAGACCCAGCGCCCGCCGGGGCGCAGCACCCGGTGCACCTCGCGCATCACGGTCGCCGAGTCGGCGACGAACGGCACCGCGCCGAACGCGGTCCAGACGGTGTCGAACGCGGCGTCGACGAACGGCAGCGTCAGCGCGTCGGCCTGCACCAGCGACACCCGTACGCCGGTGCGGTCGGCGCCGGCGACGGCCTGGCGCAGCATGCCCGCCGACAGGTCCAGCGCGACGGCGCGGGCACCCTGTCCGGCGAGCCACCGGCTGCCGGCGGCCGCCCCGCAGCCCAGTTCGAGCACCCGCCGCCCGGCGACGGCGCCGAGCAGCCCGGCGTCGGCCTCCCGCAGGCCTTCCGGGCACCAGCGCAGGTCGGCGTCGCCGAGGAACTCGCCGTGCTCGGCCTGGTAGTCGTCGGCGTCGGCGTCCCACCAGCGCCGGTTGGCCTGCCGGGCCTGCTGGTCGGTGACCTCGCGCCTGGTCACTCTGAGTTGGTCGGAATCCGGGAGGAGGTCGGAATCCGGCCCGCCGTCGGGTCCGCCGCCGGGCGTGGGTGTCGCGGTGGTCACGGCGCAGACGGTACGGGTAGCGTCGCGTGGGAGCGTTACCGGCTCGGCGTGCTACGCTTGACGGCCCGCGAAACGGGTGTGATCTCGGTCACAGCGAGTCCCCGAAAGCGCGGGAATCCCCGCCTGTGGGTCCGATTTTTCCCAACCACCGACATGTGCGCCCGGATAGCTCCCGGGAGGGCTTGCACGCTGTGGTAATGCAACCGGTAGGCTAGACGATGCGCTCGCGGATCGTGTGCCTCGGCAGGGAGCAGGTCCGCGGTCGGCGGTTACATCCGATGATGGCAGCGGCGGTCGATGATCCCCTCGGTCACGGTCGGTGACGAAGACGTCATCGTCGCGGTGTGCCCGCCGGCGGATCCGTGAGCCACGCCAGGTCACCGCAACGACAAGCCAGCAGTGACACCCATCCGATCCGGAGCAACCGCCCACATGACGAGCAGCATCGAGGCCACCTCGAGCGCCCCCAAGGTCACCGTCGACGACCTCGGCACCGAGGAAGCCTTCCTCGCGGCGATCGACGAGACCATCAAGTACTTCAACGACGGCGACATCGTGGAAGGTACCGTCGTCAAGGTCGACCGGGACGAGGTCCTGCTCGACATCGGCTACAAGACCGAGGGCGTCATCCCCTCGCGCGAGTTGTCGATCAAGCACGACGTGGACCCAGCCGACGTTGTCTCGGTGGGCGACCACATCGAAGCCCTTGTCCTGCAGAAGGAGGACAAGGAAGGCCGGCTGATCCTGTCGAAGAAGCGCGCCCAGTACGAGCGCGCGTGGGGCACGATCGAGAAGATCAAGGACGAGGACGGGGTCGTCCGTGGCTCGGTCATCGAGGTGGTCAAGGGCGGTCTGATCCTGGACATCGGGCTGCGTGGCTTCCTGCCCGCGTCGCTGGTGGAGATGCGCCGGGTCCGTGACCTGCAGCCGTACGTCGGCCGGGAGCTCGAGGCCAAGATCATCGAGCTGGACAAGAACCGCAACAACGTGGTCCTGTCCCGCCGGGCCTGGCTGGAGCAGACGCAGTCCGAGGTGCGCACCGAGTTCCTCAACAAGCTGCAGAAGGGGCAGGTCCGCAAGGGCGTCGTCTCCTCGATCGTCAACTTCGGCGCCTTCGTCGACCTCGGCGGGGTGGACGGTCTGGTGCACGTCTCCGAGCTGTCCTGGAAGCACATCGACCACCCGTCCGAGGTGGTCGAGGTCGGCCAGGAGGTCGAGGTCGAGGTGCTCGACGTCGACCTGGACCGCGAGCGGGTCTCGCTGTCGCTGAAGGCCACCCAGGAAGACCCGTGGCGTCAGTTCGCCCGGACCCACGCGATCCAGCAGATCGTGCCCGGCAAGGTGACCAAGCTGGTGCCGTTCGGTGCGTTCGTCCGCGTCGACGACGGCATCGAGGGCCTGGTGCACATCTCCGAGCTCGCCGAGCGGCACGTCGAGATCCCCGAGCAGGTCGTCCAGGTCGGCTCCGACGTCATGGTCAAGGTCATCGACATCGACCTGGAGCGTCGCCGGATCTCGCTGTCGCTCAAGCAGGCCAACGAGGGCTTCGTCGAGGGCGAGGAGCACTTCGACCCGACGCTGTACGGCATGGCCGCCACGTACGACAACGAGGGCAACTACATCTACCCCGAAGGCTTCGACCCGGAGACCGGGGAGTGGCTGGAAGGCTTCGACAAGCAGCGGGAGACCTGGGAGCAGCAGTACGCCGAGGCCCGCAACCGCTGGGAAGCGCACACCCGGCAGGTGCAGACCGCCCGGGCCGCCGACGCGGACGCCGCCGCCAACCCGGCTCCGCCGGTCGCCGCCCCCGCGGGCGGTGGCGGTGGCGGCGGTGGTGGGGCCACCTCCAGCTCGACTCCGTCGCGGGCCAGCGAGGAGCCGGCCGGCACCCTCGCCACCGACGAGGCGCTCGCCGCGCTGCGGGAGAAGCTGGCCGGTGGCAAGAGCTGAGGCATAGCAACACCGGTTGACACAGACAGCGGCCCCGCCCCTGTGGGACCATCCACTGACCCGATCCGGCGGACACGAGCCCCGGCGGACCGGCCGGGCAGCCGATCCGGTTCACTGGGCGACATGCTGAGGGTAGGTCTCACCGGCGGCATCGGCGCCGGCAAGAGCGCCGTCGCCAACCGGCTCGCCACACACGGCGCGGTGATCGTCGACGCCGACCGGCTGGCCCGGGAGGTGGTGGCGCCCGGCACCGACGGGCTGGCCCGGGTCGTCGCGGCCTTCGGGCCGGACGTCGTCGCCGACGACGGTGCCCTGGACCGGCCCGCCCTGGGCGCCCGGGTCTTCGCCGACCCGGCCGCGCGGCGCCGGCTGGAGGAGATCGTGCACCCGCTGGTCCGGGCCCGGACCGCCGAGCTGACCGCCGCCGCCCCGCCCGACGCGGTCGTGATCAACGACGTACCGCTGCTGGTGGAGACCGGGCTGGCCGCCACGTACCACCTGGTGGTCGTGGTGTCCGCGGCCGAGCAGCTGCGCGTCGAACGGCTGACCCGCGACCGGGGGATGGCACCCGACGACGCGCGGGCCCGGATCCGCGCCCAGGCCGACGACGCGCAACGCCGGGCCGCCGCTGACGTCCTGCTGGCCAACGACGGTAGTCGCGACGACCTCACCGTCACCGTCGACCGGCTCTGGCGGGACCGGCTGGTGCCCTACGAGGCGAACCTGCGGGCCGGCCGGACCGTGCCGCGCCCGCCGCGGGCGGTCCTCGCCGAACCCGACCCGACCTGGCCGGAGCAGTTCGACCGGCTGGCCGCCCGGATACGGCGGGCGGTCGGCGTCGGACAGCGGGTCGACCACATCGGCTCCACCTCGGTGCCCGGTCTGCCGGCCAAGGACGTCATCGACATTCAGCTCACCGTCGAGTCGCTGGACGACGCGGACCGGTGCGCCGCCGCCCTCGCCGCAGCCGGGTTCCCCCGGTTCCCCGGCGGACGGTGGGACAACCCGAAACCTGACCCGGCCACCGGCCGGCCGGGCGAACACTGGCCGAAGCGGCTGCACGGCAACGCCGACCCGGGCCGACCGGTCAACCTGCACGTGCGGGTCGGCGGCTCACCTGGCTGGCGCTACGCGCTGGCGTTCCGGGACCTGCTGCGCGCCGATGCGGGCGTGCGGGCCGACTACCTGGCCGTCAAGCGGCGGATCGCGGCGACCGCGCCGACCACCCGGGAGTACGCCGGAGCCAAGGAGCCGTGGTTCGACCAGGTCTGGCCACGCCTGCTGCGGTGGATCGAGGAGACCGGCTGGCAGCCGTGACGACGGACCAGCCAGCGCGGGATGAGTAGGTGGGGCGCTCGCGGCGGCCGGGTCACGCGGGGCGTGACAACTTCGGGTGCGCTCACCGGCTGGCGCCAGGGCAGCTACCCGAACACCCGGACCCGTGGCGCGCCGCGATGGGCGCTGCCGGTGGTCCGCGCGGCCGCCGCGAGCGGCCTACCCTGTCACGGTATCGCGGGTGAGGCAACCCACACAATGACAATATCGATGCCGATCCGCGACCGGCGGCACTCTGTCGGACCCACGGCGTAGGTTGGGGCCATGGCGCTCGACATCCCGCGACTGGACGGCCGCTTCCAGGTCGTCAGCGACTACTCGCCGGCCGGCGACCAGCCGGCAGCCATCGACGAGCTTGAGCGCCGGGTGCGTCGTGGCGACCGACATTCGGTGCTGCTCGGCGCGACCGGCACCGGCAAGAGCGCCACCACCGCCTGGCTGGTCGAGCGGCTGCAGCGGCCCACCCTGGTGATGGCCCCCAACAAGACGCTCTGCGCCCAGCTGGCCAAGGAGTTCCGCGAGCTGATGCCGCACAACGCGGTGGAGTACTTCGTCTCCTACTACGACTACTACCAGCCCGAGGCGTACATCCCACAGACCGACACCTACATCGAGAAGGACTCCTCGATCAACGAGGAGGTGGAGCGGCTGCGCCACTCGGCGACCATGTCGCTGCTGACCCGCCGCGACGTGATCGTGGTCGCCACCGTCTCGGCGATCTACGGCCTGGGCACCCCGCAGGAGTATCTCGAGCGCGCGGTCAAGGTGACCGCCGGCGCCGAGCAGGACCGCGACTCGCTGCTGCGCCGCCTGGTCGACATCCAGTACGCCCGCAACGACCTGTCGTTCAGCCGGGGCACCTTCCGGGTCCGCGGCGACACTCTGGAGATCATCCCGGCGTACGAGGAGCTGGCGGTCCGGATCGAGTTCTTCGGTGACGAGATCGAGCGGCTCTACTACCTGCACCCGTTGACCGGTGACGTGGTGCGCGAGGTCGACCAGCTGCTGATCTTCCCGGCCACGCACTACGCCGCCGGGCCGGCGCGGATGGAGCGGGCGATCCGCGACATCGAGGCCGAGCTGACCGACCGGCTCGCCGAGCTGGACCGGCAGGGCAAGCTCCTCGAGGCGCAGCGGCTGCGGATGCGCACCACGTACGACATCGAGATGATGCGCCAGGTCGGCTTCTGCTCCGGCATTGAGAACTACTCGATGCACATCGACGGCCGCGACTACGGCAGTCCGCCGCACACCCTGCTCGACTACTTCCCGGACGACTTCGTCACCGTCGTCGACGAGTCGCACGTGACGATCCCGCAGATCGGCGGCATGTTCGAGGGCGACGCCTCCCGCAAGCGGATGCTGATCGACCACGGGTTCCGGCTGCCCAGCGCCGCCGACAACCGGCCGCTGCGCTTCGACGAGTTCCTGGAGCGGGTCGGCCAGATGGTGTTCCTGTCCGCCACCCCCGGGCCATGGGAGCTGGAACAGGCGGCCGGCGAGTTCGTCGAGCAGGTGATCCGCCCCACCGGTCTGGTCGACCCGCAGGTCAAGGTCAAGCCGACCAAGGGTCAGATCGACGACCTGATGCACGAGATCCGGCTGCGCACCGACCGCGACGAGCGGGTGCTGGTCACCACGCTGACCAAGAAGATGGCCGAGGACCTCACCGACTACCTGCTGGAGCACGGCATCCGGGTGCGCTACCTGCACTCCGAGGTCGACACGCTGCGCCGGGTCGAGCTGCTGCGTGAGCTGCGCAAGGGCGACTACGACGTACTGGTCGGCATCAACCTGCTCCGCGAGGGCCTGGACCTGCCCGAGGTGTCGCTCGTGGCGATCCTCGACGCCGACAAGGAGGGCTTCCTGCGCAGCGGCCGGTCGCTGATCCAGACCATCGGCCGGGCCGCCCGTAACGTTTCCGGCGAGGTCCACATGTACGCCGACAAGATGACCCCGTCGATGACCGACGCGATCGACGAGACGAACCGGCGTCGGGCCAAGCAGGTGGCGTACAACGAGGCCAACGGCATCTCGCCGGAGCCGCTGCGCAAGAAGATCCACGACATCCTCGACGACATCTACCGGGAGGCCGACGACACCGACGGCGCGCTCGCCGGTCGGTCGGTCGGCGGCTCCGGCCGGCAGATGTCGCGCGGCAAGGGCCCGGTGCCGGAGACCCGCAGCAAGGGCCGGGGCACCACCACCCCGTCCAGCGCCGGCATGGCGCGCGCCGACCTGGCCCAGCTGATCCAGGAGCTCAACGACCAGATGCTCAATGCTGCCCGCGAGCTGCAGTTCGAGTTGGCCGCCCGGATCCGCGACGAGATCTCCGAGCTGAAGAAGGAGCTGCGGGCGATGGACGTCGCCGGCGTCAGCTGAGCCGATCGCCGGGGTAGAGCTGGGCCAGCTCGGCACCGGGGCGCTGGCTGGCCCGCCACAGTAGCCCCCACGTGTCGTCGAGTCCTGCCTCGTCGTCGCCTTGTCTGTCGGGCGCGGTCTGGCCGGGCTGTGGTGTCGGTTGGGCAGGCGTGGCAGGCCAGCCCGGCTCGCCGGGGCGGACCAGCTCCAGCTCACCCCATTGCAGGTAGAACGTCCAGGCGTCCTCGACGGTGCGGAAGATGCCGACTTCGCGGATCTCCCGCTGCGGGTGCCGGAAGTAGACCAGTGCCTCGTCGGCGTACTCCAGACCCCACCCGACGGCTGGAAACTCAGGCGCCCCGTCCACCGGGTCGACCGGCTCGATCAGCAGGAACTGCACCGGAACCGAAGCGTCGCTCACTGTTCCTCCAAGTTGTATCTCGTGGGAATCCCATGCTTCGCCGCAACTGGTGGATATTCAAGTCTTGAAATCTCGCTACGTTCTGCTTACCCTCGGTCGCGAACGGAGGGAGCCGAAAGTGGCGATGCCTGCAAGTCCCACGATCAGGCGGCAGCGGCTTGGCGGCGAGCTGCGTCGGCTCCGCCGCGCGGCCGCAATGACTTTGGAGCAGGTCTGCGACCAGCTCGGCTGGGCGTCGACATCGAAGCTGTCCCGGCTCGAACTGGGCCAGAGCAGACCAGACCTGGCCGACATTCTGGACCTGCTCGACGTCTACCACGTCGTGCCGGCCGAGCGGGAGAAGCTGGTCATCATCGCCCGCGACGCCGCCGCCACCCGTGGCTGGTGGAAGGCGCTCGGCTCGATGGGTCAGCGCCAGCGTGGCTACACCGAGCTCGAAGCCAGCGCTGCCACGATCTTCGAGTACCAGCAACTGCTGGTGCCTGGGCTGCTGCAGACCCCGGAGTACGCCCGGCTGAGGGTCCGCTCCGGTCGCGACGTCTACGGTGACCTCGACATCAACGCTGACACCTTGGCGCGTACCGCCCGACAGGAAGTGCTGCGTCGCGAACATCCGCCGCACTACGAGGCGGTCATCGACGAGAGTGCGCTGCTGCGGGCCAGCGTGCCACCCGAGACCCGGCGCGGCCAGCTGCGCCACCTGACCGCGCTCAGCGAGCTGGACAACGTCACCATCCAGGTGCTGCCGCTCGAAGCGGTCGTGCACGATTCGTTCATGCCGCACACCAGCTTCTCGCTCTACTCGTTCCCCGACCCGGCCGATCCCCGCACCGTGGTGCTGGAGACGTTGACCAGCGACATTCACCTCACCGACGACGAGGACGTGATGCTGTACGCCCGGATCGGTCGCTGGCTTCAGCAGGCGGCGCTGCCGGCCGATGAAAGCCGGGATCTGCTGGCTAAGCTGGTGGCAGAGAGTTGATTGAATCGCCTGCCGAAAGGGGGTGCGGCATGCAGTCGACCCCAACCGAGTCGCTGTGTTGGCGCAAGAGCAGCCGCAGCAACGCGAACGGGAACTGCGTCGAGGTCGCGCCGGCCGGCGGGGTGGTGGCGGTCCGCGACTCCACCGACCCGACCGGTCCACGGCTGGCCTTCCCCGCCACCGCGTGGCGTTCCTTCGTGGACGGCCTGCGCGCCTGACCGAACAGCTTCGGTGCCTTGCGATCGTCAGTGACGAAGTTTGGATCAGCATGTCTTGAGGTCTGCCCAACGGGCTGCGTGACGGTCCGTGAGCGCTGCTACGCGGAGGCTCTCAGCGGATCGAGGGCGGCTAGGACGAGGTCGAGGCCGAAGATGAACTCCTCGGCCGGGTCGTAGCCGGCCGCGACGAGCGCAGCGGCGGACTCGTTGAGGTAGGGGAACTCGTCAGCAGGAAGCTGGGGCAGGTAGACGTCCTCGGCCATGTCCGCGAACTTGTCGGCGGTGTCGAACGGCAGGCTGGCTTCCTGCAGGGCGAACCCGTAGACGTAGACGTCGAGCAACCAGTTGGCGTGCGTCGCCATCAGAACCGAGAAGCCGGCCCTGCGCAGGCAGGCGGTGACCGCCTCGCGGTGGCGCAGGTGCGCGGGCCCCGGCGACGTCCGTGACTCCATCAGGCCGATCGCCCACGGGTGGCGTGCGAGAACCTGGCGGGCGGACACCGACCGCCGTCGCATCGCAGACTGCCAGTCGGTCCCCTCGGGCGGGAGCTCGATCTCCTCGAACACGACATCAATCATGGCGTCCAGCAACTCGTCCTTGCTCGCCACGTAGTAGTAGAGCGACATCGCGCCCGCGTCGAGCGCGCTAGCCAGCCGGCGCATGCTCAGCCCGTTGACCCCCTCGCGGTCAGCGATCCGGATCGCCTCGGCCACCACCCGCTGCTTGCTCAGCCCCGCGTCTGACGCGACCTGGCGTTGCTTCCTCACAGACCCGGGCCTCCTCGCTCCCTCGAACGGCTTGACGATCGTACAGCGTACGGCGATAGTACAGTGTACGAATCCTGGTGCGGTGTACGACGTACGGTGTACGAGCCGGCCGCACCTCGAACGCGCTCGACAATCCGCCGGCCATCCGACCGTGATGAAGGAGTAAGAGATGAGATCCCCGGAGGACACCGCCACCACGCCAGCCCGCAGTTTGTTCGTTCGAGGGGGCCGGCTCGTCGGTGCAGCGGCGATCGTGTTCGCGGTGTTGGTGGTGATCGAGAACGTGTTGTTTGGTGACGGGCGCGCTGCCCTACGGCGCTCCGATCGAGGACGTGCTGGCCTACTACGCGGCCAACCGTGACGCGGTCGCGATCGTGTCCGGTCTTGTAGCCGTGTACCTGCCGCTGCTGCTCGTGTTCGTGACGGGCCTGCGTGGCCTCGTGGAGCGGCGGGGCAGAGCAGGCACCGACTGGGCGCGCCTCGCCGTGGCCGCTGGCGCGACGCTGTCGGCAATCTTCGTGCTTGTCAACGTCCTGCAGATCGGGCTCGTGCTCTCCGCCAGCGGGCTCGCCGAGCCGACGCCCGCGTTCGGGCTCGTCTGGCAGATGCACGCGGCGGCGTTCGCGCTGGCGCTGCCGATGCTCGGCGCCACCTGCATCGGCTCGGCCCTCGCCGCGCACGCGAGCGGGCTGGCTCCGGCTTGGCAGCGCCTGCTGGGCATGGTGGGCGGGAGCCTGCTGCTTGCTGCGGGGCTGGGCAACCTCGCGATCGCCGACGGCTCGCCGCTGATCTTCGTCGGACTCCTAGGGTTCGTCGCCTGGCTCGTCTGGCTGCTCGCGACCGGCGTGCGCCTCGTCCGGTCGTGACCGAGATGAGGGCTGTGCCGAGGTCGCGCACGCGCACGAGGACCCCCGTGGAGGGCTGCCCGGGGACGGCAGCGACCGCCTCGATCTCGACCACCCGTGCGTATGCACGCCCAAACCTGCCACCACTGCGGCGGAGGGGCCGCTCCTCTCGAAGGAAGAACCGATGACCATCCGAACGAAAACCCCGAACCAGCTCGACAACCTACCGATCCCGGTGCAGGCCAAGCTCGCCGCCGCATGGACCAGCTGCATGTTCCTCTACATCTACGTCGACTACTTCCACCTCTACAAGCCCGGCGTCATCGACGGAATCCGGGGTGGCGTCATCTTCGAGTTCGAGATCAGTCCGACGTTGTTGACCATTTTCCTCGCGTCCGTGGCGATCCCGGCCCTGATGGTGATTCTCTCCATGACGCTGCCCGCCCGGGCGAACCGCGCCACGAACCTCGTCACCGCATCGCTCTACATCCCCCTCACGGTGTTCAACGCGGCAGGGGAGTCCTGGGACTGGGCCTTCTTCTACGGCCTCTCGATCGGACTCGAGGTGCTGCTTCTGGCCTTCATCCTGGGCTCCGCCTGGACATGGCCTCGAACCTCCGCCGTCCCAGCGGGTCCCGCGACGACCGACCTTCGGCAGTAGGTATCCGGGGAACCTCCGGCACGGCACCACCAACCTGTTCGCCGCGCTCAACCTCGCCACCGGCGAGGTCATCGCCGAGTGCCGGCCCTCGCGCGACGGCGGCCTTCCAGGGCCCGCGCGGCGGCGGCTTCCTGCCGCACGATCGCGAGCTCGGCCTCCATCGCCGAGATTCGCCGCTCCAGGTCCTCCAGGCTGATGACGTCGATTCTCCCAGAGCCAGCGAGCCTGCACACCCATCACTGCGGGCCAGGGCCCGCCCTACCCGGGCCTGGGGTGTCGACCGGGCAGTCGAACCGTATCCCTGGCACTGGACGGACTGTGCGCTGCACAGTACTGTGTGGCACATGGTTGGCGACAGGCTGGAGCTTGAGCTGCGCCGGGGCGTTGTCGTCCTGGCGGTGCTGTCACAGCTGGGCGAGTTCCGCTACGGCTACGAGCTGCGCCAGTCGCTGTCCGACAACGGCCTCCCGATCGAGGAGGGAACGCTCTACCCGCTGCTGCGGCGGCTGGAGAGCCAGGGCGTCCTGGTCAGCGAGTGGCGGACCGAAGGGCAGCCACGCCGCTACTACCGCCGCAGCCCCGCCGGCGAAGAGCTGTACGACCGGCTCAGGGACTCGTGGCATGGGATGAACGAGGCCATGGGCCAGCTGCTGAAAGGTGACAGGTAAGTGCTGACCACCGAGGAACTGATCGATGCGTACGTCGCCGACGTGGCGCGGTTGCTACCCCGCCGGCAGCGTAGGGACGTGGCTCTCGAACTGACGACGTTGTTGCGCGACGAACTGGCCGACAGCGACGATCCGGTGGCCCGGCTGCGGGCCTTCGGCCGCCCCGCCGAGGTGGCCGCCCGGTACGGGCAGCCGCCGATCGCCGTCGACCCGGCCGACACCCGCCGCTTCGTCCGGCTCAGCGTCGCCGGTGTGCTGGTGATCTGGCTGCTCGGCGTGGCCGCCGCGACCGACGCGGTCGACTGGTACTGGACGTACGGGCTACCGGCGTTCTGGTGGCCCGGGTTCCTCGTCGTGGGATTCGGCCTCGCCGGCTGGGCGCGACGTCGGTGGCCGGACCGCTTCGCCTGGCGGCCGCGCAGGTCGGCCGCCGGCTTCGTCAACCGGTCCGGCCGGATCGTCGCCTTCGCCTTCTACGTCGCCGGTACGGTCGTGCTGGTCAACGCGGCCTGGCTGCTGGATCAGCTCGGGGCCGCGCCGCAGGCCGTGCAGGCCCTCACCTTCGACCGTGAGTTCGCCCAGCTCCGTGGCCCACTCGTGCTCGCCCTGCTGATCGCCACACTGGTGCACCACCTCCTGGTCACCATCCACGGCCGGTGGCGGCCGGTGACCCGTACCGTCGGGATGCTCCTCGGACTGGCCATCTGCGCCGCGCTGACCTGGGTGCTGTTCGCCGGTCCGGTCTACCTGAGCCCCGAAGCCGACCGTACCGCCAAGTTCTGGGTCGCCGTCATCGTCGCGGTGAGCCTCGTCGACCTGCTGATCGAGGCCGGGCGTCTGCTCCAGCAGCGCGCCGCCGGCCCGCTGGCACCGCCGCTGGGCGCACTCTGACGAGCCGCCCCGCCTGGCGTCAGAAGAGTAGGAAACCAGGAGCCTTCAGCGTCCTCGGCGCGTGTAGGCGCGCAACGACAGCGGGACGAAGATCACCAACAGTACGGCCGACCAGAGCAGGACGGCGGTCACCGGATGCGCGAGTGGCCAGGCTACGTTTCCCGAGGGGGCGCCCGGATTGCCGAACAGCTCCCGGGAGGCGGCGGTGAGCGCGCTCACCGGGTTCCAGTCCGCCAGGAAGCGCAACCAGCCCGGCATGCCGTCGGTCGGGACGAACGCGTTGGACAGCATCGTGAACGGCAGGCCGAGCGGCACCATCGCGTCGGCGACCTGGTCGTTCTTGACCGCCAGGCCCACATAGACGCCCACCCAGCTCAGCGCGTACCGCAGCACGATCATCAACAGGAACGCCTGAATCGTGGGGATCAGGCCACGGTGGGGCTGCCAGCCCACCAGCAGTCCCGCACCCACCATGATGGTCAGCATCAACAGGCCGGTCAGCAGGTCGGTGCCGGTCTGCCCGAACGGCACCGCCAAGCGCGCCATCGGCATGGAGCGGAATCGGTCCATCACGCCGCGAGTGGCGTCGCTGGCCGTCCGCGTCATGACCCCCAACCATGCGGAGAAGGTCACCATCGCGAACAGGCCGGGCATGAGGTACTCGCGGTAGTCACCGCCACCCGGCACCTGGATCGCGCTGCCGAGGACGTAGCCGAACAGCACCACCATGACGGCGGGGAAGACCAGCGCGGCGATGATCTGCCCGGGCTCCTGCCGCAGCCGTGTGAGCTCGCGGCCAATCAGGGTCAGCCCGTCGGTGAGCGTCCAGCCCAGGCGACCCATGCGACGGATCGCCGCTGAGATCGGCGCCGGTGCGATGTCCCTCTACCGGTACGTCCCGAGTCGCGACAACCTTGTCGATCTCATGGCCGACCAGGTGACAGGCGAGATCGACGTCGCGGGGATGCCCTCGGGCGACTGGCGCACGGACCTGGCGCGCTATGCCGACGGGCTTCGGGCCATGTGGCTGAGGCATCCCTGGATGGCCGCCGTGCAGCGGTCACTGCCCAGCTTCGGCCCTAACCAGCTGCTCCTGATCGAACGGTTGATGGGCGTGCTCGATGATCTCATCCCCATCGACGAGAACCTCGGCCTCATAGCCATGCTGAGCGGCTACATCGAGGGCACCGTCCGCGAGGAGATCGGCTCAACCAAGGAGCTGCGCCGCAGTGGGCTCAGCGAGTCGGAGTGGATGGCGCGGAGCCACCCGTACGTCGACCAGCTGGTGAGAAGCGGCGAGTACCCGATCTTCACCAAGATCGTAACGCAGGCGCGTCAGCCACACCTGAGCCGCGACGACCAGTTCCGAGACGGACTCCAGCGGGTTTTCGACTGCATCGCTGCGGCCCTTCCATCAGTGGCCGACTCCGGGCAACCAAGTGAACTGCAGTCGCCGCAGTAGGCCGCACGGGCAGCGCGGCGTCGCACCGGGTTGCTATCGTGCCGGGTCCGCAGCCCCACGCCCTCCCCCGGAGCACCGTCGATGACCATCAACGAGCACATCACCCACTTCGCCGGACTGCCGGTGGTCGACTTCGACCCGCAGACGGCGGCGCAGCACACCGGCTCCCCGGTCGCCTGGCGACTCAGCGCGTCGGAGGAGGACGAGGTCGAATTCGCCCAGCTCTTCGCCACCTGGCTGGACACCGTCGACCCGGCGAGCGTCGAGGCGCTGGTGACCGGCGACTGGGGAGAACCGTGGGACGTCACGTTCCCGCTGGAGCTGCTGGTCGACGCCGCGCCCCGGCTGACCAACCTGCGGGCCGTCTTCCTCGGCGAGATGACCTTCGACGAGTGCGAGATCTCCTGGATCCTGCAGCCCGACATCACCCCGCTGCTGGCCGCCTACCCGGCGCTGCAGGTGCTGCGGGTACGCGGTGCGATGTCGCTGCTGTTGCAGCCGGTGCGGCACACCGGGCTGCGGGAGTTCGCCATCGAGTCCGGCGGGCTGCCGGCCGCCCTCACCCGCGCCGTCGCCGCCAGCGACCTGCCGGCCTGCACCCATCTGGAACTGTGGCTGGGCACCCCCGACTACGAAGGTGACACCTCAGTGGACGACCTGGCGTCGATCCTCGATGGCACCCGGCTGCCCGCGCTGCGTACCCTCGGGTTGCGTAACGCCGAGATCGCCGACGCGGTCGCCGCCGCGCTGACCGCCGCGGCGGTGGTGCCCCGCCTGGAAACCATCGACCTGTCGTTGGGCACCCTCGGCGACGACGGGGCCACCGCCCTGCTCGCCGGGCAGCCGCTGACCCATCTGCGCCGTCTCGACCTGCACCGGCACTACCTGTCCGACGCGATGATGGTCCGGCTGCCGGCCGCACTGCCCGGCGTCGACGTCGACCTGAGCGATCAGCAGGAGGTCGACCCGCACCGGGGGCGGTACGTCTCGGTCGGCGAATGACCGGTTGTTAACCTCACCCGATGAGCCACACCACGCCGCTGGTCGTGGTCGGCAACCCGGGCAACCGGCGGGTCGGGGCGTTCCGCACCGCCGCGCACGCCGCTGGCCTGCGGGTTCGGGTGCTGCCCTGGCGGAAGCTCGCCGCCGGGGAGGATGTCGCCCTGCCCGGCGGGGCGACGGTACGGATCGACTCGCCCGGCGAGGACTCCGAGGTGGATCGGCTGCTGCGCGGCGCCGGCCGACCGCTCGACCACGGCGAGATCAGCGGCGGTGCCGCCTGGTACGCCGGGCTGCGCGCCGCCCTGGGCCGGCTCACCGACGCCGCCCGGCGGGCCGGCGCGACCCTGCTCAACGACCCGGCCGACATCGCCGTGCTGTTCGACAAACGCGCCGGGCACCGGCGGCTGGCCGCCGCCGGGGTGGCCCAGCCGGCCATCCTGGACACCGCACCCGGTGACTGGGCGCAGCTGCGTACCGCTCTGTCCGACGCCGGCTGGGCCCGGGTCTTCGTCAAACCGGTGCACGGGTCGTCGGCGTCCGGGGTGCTCGCCCTGCACGCGCACGGCCGGCGGACGCAGGCGGTCACCTCGGTTGAGCTGACCGACGACGGGCGGCTGTTCAACTCGCTGCGGGTGCGGACCTACCGTACCGAGCGGGAGGTCGCCTCTATCGTGGACCGGTTGGCCCCGGACGGGTTGCTGGTGCAGCGCTGGTTCCCGAAGGCCGGCCTGCACGGCCGGGTCGTCGACCTGCGGGTGCTGGTGATCGCCGGTGAGCCGGGCCACCTGGTGGTGCGCAGCAGCGACGGTCCGCTGACCAACCTGCACCTGGGCAACCGGCGCGGTGACCCGGCGGCGGTACGGGCGGCGTTCGGCCCCCGCCGGTGGGCGGCGGCGCTGGCCGACTGTGTACGCGCGGCGCGCTGCTTCACCGGCAGCCTGCACGTCGGAGTGGACCTGATGATCGGCAGTGACTGGCGGCGGCACGCCGTGGCGGAGGTGAACGCCTTCGGCGATCTGCTCCCCACGGTGTGCGACGCTGCCGGGCGGGACAGCTACGCTGCCCAGCTGCATGCCATACGTACCGGCCGGTTCGCCGCCTGGCGGACCACGGCCGCGATGGGGAGGTCGGCATGAAGGACCTGATCGGCAGCCACGACCTGCTGTTCGTCACGCTTGACACGTTGCGCTATGACGTGGCGGTCGAGCTGCTCGCCGCCGGCCGGACACCGCAGCTGGCCCGCGCGCTACCGGACGGGCAGTGGCAACGCCGGCACAGCCCGGCCAGCTTCACGTACGCCGCACATCAGGCGTTCTTCACCGGCTTCCTGCCCACCCCGGCCGAACCGGGCAGCCACCCCCGGATGTTCGCCGCGGCTTTCCCCGGCAGCGCCACCACCGACGAGCACACCTGGGTCTTCGACGCACCCGACCTGGTCACCGCGCTGCGCAAGGAGGGCTACCACACGGTGTGCGTCGGCGGGGTCGGGTTCTTCAACCGCTCCTCGCCGCTGGGCGCGACCCTGCCGGGCCTGTTCGCCGAGTCGCACTGGGAGTCGGCGTTCGGGGTGACCGCGCCCGGCTGCTTCGAGGCCCAGCTGGACCGGATCGCCGAGGTCGTCCCGGCCGTTCCCGCTGACCAGCCGCTGTTTCTGTTCGTCAACGTGGCCGCCATGCACCAGCCGAACCGGCACTACCTGCCGGGCACCGAACGCGACAACCGGGACAGCCACGCCGCCGCCCTGGAGTACGTCGACCGGCACATCGGCCGGTTGTTCGCCATGGCCAGCTCACGGGGCAGGCCCTGTCTGACGATCATCTGCGCCGACCACGGCACCGCGTACGGCGAGGACGGACACAGCGGACACCGGGTCGGCCACGAGGTGGTGTGGACGGTCCCGTACGCCGATTTCGTGATCGACCCCGGCGCCTGGTCCGACGCCGCGACACCGGACCCGGCGTGACCGTCGCCGCCCTGGACGCCTCGCCGTACCAGGGCTACCTGTACGGGTATCCGCACAAGACGGCGTACCGGCCGCTGCGGCCGCGTCCCGCGCTGGTCGACGTCTGGTCCGGGCAGCGCCGCACGGAGCTGTTCCTCTACCTGCACCTGCCGTTCTGCGAGATGCGCTGCGGCTTCTGCAACCTGTTCACCCGGGCCAACCCGCCGGCCGGGCAGGTGGCCGCCTACCTCGACCAGCTGCGCCGCCAGGCGGTACGGGTGGCCGCCGCGCTCGGCGACGACGCCCGGTTCGCCCGGGTCGCCGTCGGCGGCGGTACGCCGACCTACCTGGACGCGGACGAGCTGTCGACGATGTTCGACCTGGTCGACAGGTTCCGGCCGGCGGGCGTGCCGACGGCGGTGGAGACCTCACCGGCCACCGCCACCCCGGACCGGCTGGCGGTGCTCGCCGCCCGCGGCACCACCCGGATCAGCATCGGGGTGCAGAGTTTCCTCGACGCCGAGGCACGGGCCGCCGGCCGGCCGCAGCGTCGCGTCGAGGTCGAGCGCGCCCTGGCCGCTATCCGGGACCAGCCGATCCCGGAGCTGAACATCGACCTGATCTACGGCATCCCCGGCCAGACCGACACCACCTGGGCACAGTCGCTCGACGCGGCGCTGCGCTGGGAGCCGGAGGAGATCTACCTCTACCCGCTCTATGTCCGCCCACTGACCGGCCTGGCCCGCCGCGCCCCGGCCGACCTGCCTGATCCACAGTGGGACGCGCAACGGCAGACGCTGTACCGGCACGGCGTCGACCGGCTGCGCGCCGCCGGCTACCGGCAACTGTCGATGCGGCACTTCCGTCGCGCGGCGCTGCCGGTCGTCGACGCCCCGGCGTACTCCTGCCAGGAGGACGGGATGGTCGGACTCGGCTGCGGCGCCCGGTCCTACACCAGCGACCTGCACTACTCGTTCGACTACGCGGTCTCCGTCGGGCAGGTGCGGGCGATCATCGTCGACTACCTGCGCCGGCCGGAGCCCGACTTCGACGTCGCCGAGGTGGGTTTCCGGCTGGACCGCGACGAACAGCGTCGGCGCTGGCTGATCACCTCGCTGCTGCGCGCCGACGGATGCGACCAGGCGGCGTACGCGGCGCGGTTCGCCACCCGGGCCGTCGACGACTTCCCGCAGCTGGCGACGTTGGTCGACCGGGGCTGGTTGACGGTGACCCCGGACAGGCTGGCGCTGACCGCGGCGGGCCTGGCCCGCAGTGACGCGATCGGCCCGTGGCTGGTCTCGACCCCGGTGCGGGCGGCGATGGCCGGCCTGCCGGCCCGGTGAGCCGGATGGACCTGAGCATCCTCTACCGGGGTCCGCTGGCCAGCTGCAACTACGACTGCCCGTACTGTCCGTTCGCCAAGCGCCGCGACGACCCGGCAACGCTGCGCACCGACCGGGTGGCGCTCGACCGGTTCGTCGACTGGGCCGTGCGTAATCCGCACGACGATCGGATCTCGGTGCTGTTCACCCCGTGGGGCGAGGCGTTGACCCGATCCTGGTACCGGCGGGCGCTGCTGCGGCTGGCCGGGCTGCCGCAGGTGGGCCGGGTGGCGATCCAGACCAACCTGGCCGCCCGGCTGGATTTTCTGGCCGAGGCCGACACCGACCAGCGTCGCCGGCTGGCGTTCTGGGCCACGTACCACCCGGGCCAGGTCGACCGGGAGGTCTTCCTGCGCCGCTGCGGCACGCTGCGTACCGCCGGGGTGCGGTTCTCGGTAGGGGTCGTCGGCCTGCCCGAGCACCTGGCGGCCGCCCGGTCGCTGCGGGCCGCGCTGCCGGCCGAGGTCTACCTCTGGGTCAACGCCGCCGACGGGCACCGCTACGACTCCGCCCAGCAGCGGGCGTGGACCGAGCTCGACCCGCTGTTCGGCTACAGCGTGCACCCGCACCCGTCGGCCGGGCGGTCGTGCCGCACCGGGGAGTCGGTGGTCTCGGTCGACGGGTCCGGCACGGTACGCCGGTGCCACTTCGTCGCCGAACCGCTGGGCAACCTCTACGACGGCTCCTACCGGGCCGCACTGCGCCCGCGCCCCTGCCCACTGGTCTCGTGCGACTGTCACATCGGCTACGTGCATCTGCGGGAGCTGCCGCTGTACGACGTCTTCGCCGGCGGCGTCCTGGAACGCATCCCGCACGCCTCCCCGATACGGCGTCGGAGGTCGCAGGGGTGGCCGGGCCGGGCGCCGCTGCGGATCCGGTCAGCGGCGGGTGACCCGGTCGACGGCGTGCAGCACCGCGGCGTGCCCGTCCTCGGCGGCAATCCGGGCCGCGAGGTGCCGGGCCCGTTCGGCGTACGTGGGCCGGTCGAGCACCGTGCGGATGGCGTCGGCCAGCCGGTCGGCGGTGAGCCGTCGGGCCGGCAGCGGCTCGGCGGCGACTCCGAGACGCGTCAGCCGGGCGGCCCAGAACGGCTGGTCGGCGATGAGCGGCACGGTCACCGCCGGCACCCCGGCCCGTAGCCCTGCGGCGGTGGTGCCGGCTCCCGCGTGGTGGACCACCGCCGCCACCCGGGGCAGCAGCCAGTCGTGCGGTACGTCGCCGACCGCGAGGACGCCGTCGTCGCTGACTGGGCGGGCGCCGTCGTAGCCGACCCGCAGCCCGCCCCAACCGGCCTGCACGATCGCGCGTACGCCGGCCCGGCGCAGCGCCGTACCGATCAGTGTCGGAAGTGACGCGTCGAGCACCGCCATGCTGCCGAAGGTGATCAGCACCGGCGGCGGGCCGGCGTCCAGGAATCCGGTCAGCTCCGGCGGGGGAGTCCAGTGCGGATCGGTGGCCGGCCACCAGTAGCCGACGACCTCCAGCCCGGGGCGCCAGTCGGCTGGTCGGGGGAGCACGCTCGGACTGAACCCGTGCAGCACCGGCCAGCCTGAGCGCCTGGCCTGCCGCAGCAGAGCGGCCAGCGGGACCGGCGGCAGGCCGAGCCGGTGGCGCAGCCGCCGCGAGGAGTGGTCGTACGCCCGGGCACTGGCCGCCTCGGCGCCACGCCCCAGCGCCCGGTTGCCGACCGGCCCGAAGGACCGGTCGCCGAGCAGCACCGGCGGGAAGTCGCCGGTCGGTGCGACCGGTTGCAGGAAGACCCCGATGCTCGGGATCGCGTGTCGCTGTGCCACCGAGTAGCCCAGCGGCGCGGTCGTGGTGGCCAGCAGCAGCACATCGGCGTCGGTGCCGACGTCGGCCAGCCCGGTCGCGAGGTCGTCGAGGTAGCGCCGGCCCTGCCGGACGAACTCGGCGGTGCCGCGCAGCCCACCGCCGAGCCGGTGCAGCCGCCGCCCGCCGGGGGTGAGTTGGGCGGCGTACGGGTCACCCGGCAGCGGCCGGAAGTCGAGGCCGCTGCCGGTCACCAGCGCGTCGAAGGTGCCGTGGGTCGTCACGGTGACCCGGTGGCCGGCGGCGAGCAGTGCCTGCCCCAGCCCGGTGTACGGTGCGACGTCGCCCCGGCTACCAGCGGTCACGATCTCTATCCGCACCGCGGGCTCCGACGTGCTCCGGACCGGCCGGACACCGGCAGGGTCCGGGTCACGCCGGCAGGTCGACGAAGTGTTCGACCACCGGCGGCGCGGCGAAGTACGGACCGATCAGTTCCCGCCACCGCAGGTACCGGTCGGTGGCGCGGAAGTTCTGCTCGTGCGCGTCGACAGAGTCCCATTCGACCAGCAGTACGAACCGGCTGGGACTCTCCACCCCCCGGGTCATCCGCACCGACCGGCAGCCGTCAGTGGTGGCCAGCAGGTGGCGGCCGGCAGCGTACGCTGCGGCGAAGTCGGCTTCCCGGCCGGGCTGGACATCGACCAGCGCGATCTCAAGCACCATGGCGGCAGCCTGCCACACGGCTGCGCCCGGACCGGCCCGAGGGGCCGGCTGAGGCCGGCGTGCCACCGCTTCGAGAACCATCTAGCCTCCTAGGACGCCTTCAGAAGTTGTGCTTGTCGTCACCGGTGACCCGCCCGGTGTGTCGTTTGCCCGGTAGTTGCGCGACAATGACGCAGGAGGAGGGGAGTATTCCCTCGCGCTGGTGTCGTCAGCACGGTTGGACCGCATGGTGGACCGACCCGGCACCTGCGGTCGTCGTCCCCGAAGCAGACAGTTCGGTGGATGGTGGCGGAAGAGACCTCCGTCAGTCACTGCTGTGCGCATCTCCACGAAGACCGGGGCAGCCCGTCCCGGTTCCGGTCGGCGGTGCCCTGTGTCTGCCGGAGGTCCGAGTGAACATCCCAGCCTGGGTTTGGCTGGTCAGCCTGGTCGTACTGACCGCGGTGCTGATCGCCGACCTGTTGATCATCGTCCGGCGGCCGCATGAACCGAGCATGCGCGAGTCAGCCGGCTGGACCGTCTTCTACATCGTGCTCGCGGTGATCTTCGGCCTCGGGGTGTGGGCCACGTCCGGCGGGCGGTACGCCGGCGAGTTCTTCGCCGGCTACGTCACGGAGAAGAGCCTTTCCGTCGACAACCTCTTCGTCTTCGTGATCATCATGGGCCGGTTCGTGGTGCCCCGGAAGTACCAGCAGAAGGTGCTGCTGGTCGGCGTCGTGCTGGCGCTGGTGCTGCGAGGCGGGTTCATCGCGGCAGGCGCCGTGCTGATCTCCCAGTTCTCCTGGGTGTTCTACATCTTCGGCGCTTTCCTCATCTACACTGCGATCGGTCAGCTACGCCAGCCCGAGACGACCGACGAGTTCTCCGAGAACGCGGTGATCCGGTGGAGCCGGCGGGTGCTGCCGGTCTCCGGCTCGTACGACGGTGGGCGGCTGACCACGGAGACCGAGGCCGGCCGGCGGATGTTCACGCCGATGCTGATCGTCATGATCGCGATCGGCGTCACCGACCTGATCTTCGCGCTCGACTCGATCCCGGCGATCTTCGGCATCACCCAGGAGCCGTACCTGGTCTTCACCGCCAACGTCTTCGCGTTGATGGGGCTGCGGCAGCTCTACTTCCTGCTCGGCGGCCTGCTGGAACGGCTGGTCTACCTCAGCTACGGCCTGGCTGTGGTGCTGGGCTTCATCGGGGTGAAGCTGGTGCTGGAGGCGTTGGCCGACAACACCCTGTTCTTCGTCAACGGTGGCGATCCGGTCGGCTGGGCACCGCACATCCCGATCTGGCTGTCGCTGACCGTCATCTTCGTGACCCTGCTGGTCACCACGGTGGCCAGCCTGGTCAAGACGTCCCGGGACCGTAAGCGGGAGCTCGCCGACATCGTCAAGTGACCGACACCGCCGGTGGAACCCCCGTGCCGAGGGCTCCCACCGGCAGTGCGGTTCAGCTCTGGTGCTTGCGGCGGGCCGCCGCCCGGGCCCGTGCGGTCTGGTCGAGGATCACCTTGCGCAACCGTACCGCCTCGGGGGTGACCTCGACGCACTCGTCCTCGCGGCAGAACTCCAGCGCCTGCTCCAGGGAGAGCTTGCGGGGCGGCACCAGCCGCTCCAACTCGTCGGCGGTCGACGAACGCATGTTCGTCAGTTTCTTCTCTTTGGTGATGTTGACGTCCATGTCGTCGGCGCGGGAGTTCTCGCCGACCAGCATGCCCTCGTACACCGGGGTGCCCGGTTCGACGAAGAGCGAGCCGCGTTCCTGCAGGTTGAACATGGCGAAGCTGGTCGCCACGCCGGTCCGGTCGGCGACCAGTGATCCGGTGGGCCGGGTCCGCAGCTCGCCGAACCACGGCTCGTAGGACTCGAAGACGTGGTGCAGGATGCCGGTGCCGCGGGTCTCGGTGAGGAACTCGGTCCGGAACCCGATCAGCGCGCGGGCCGGTACCAGCCACTCCATCCGGATCCAACCGGTGCCGTGGTTGACCAGCTGCTCCATCCGGCCCTTCCGGGTGGCCAGCAGCTGGGTGATCGCGCCCAGGTACTCATCGGGGGCGTCGATGGTCAGCCGCTCCACCGGCTCGCAGACCCGTCCGTCGATCTCCCGGGTGACCACCTGCGGCTTGCCGACGGTCAGCTCGTACTGCTCGCGGCGCATCTGCTCGACCAGGATGGCCAGCGCCAGCTCACCACGGCCCTGCACCTCCCAGGCGTCCGGGCGTTCGGTGGGCAGCACCCGCAGCGACACGTTGCCGATCAGTTCCCGGTCCAGCCGGTCCTTGACCAGCCGGGCGGTCACCTTCGACCCCTTGACCTTGCCGGCCAACGGTGAGGTGTTGGTGCCCAGGGTCATCGAGATCGCCGGCTCGTCGACGGTGATCAACGGCAGCGGGCGGGGGTCGTCCGCGTCGGCCAGGGTCTCGCCGATCATGATGTCCGGGATGCCGGCCACCGCCATGATGTCGCCCGGGCCGGCGGCCTCGGCGGGCTTGCGTTCCAGTCCCTCGGTCATCAGCAGTTCGGAGATGCGGACCTTCTGCAGGCTGCCGTCGGTGCGGCACCAGGCGACGGTCTGGCCCTTGCGGATGGTGCCTTGCCGGACCCGGCACAGCGCCAGCCGGCCCAGGAACGGCGAGGCGTCGAGGTTGGTCACGTGCGCCTGCAACGGCGCCTCCGGGTCGAAGGCCGGTGCCGGGATCGTCTCCAACAGGGTACGGAACAGTGGCTCCAGGTTGTCGCTGTCGTCCGGCACCGCGCCGCCGGCCGGCTGGGTCAGCGAG
This sequence comes from Micromonospora sp. ABR4_055, assembly GCF_056160425.1. NCBI lineage: Bacteria > Bacillati > Actinomycetota > Actinomycetes > Micromonosporales > Micromonosporaceae > Micromonospora > Micromonospora sp. ABR4_055. The sequence goes on along the minus strand of NZ_JBSWXD010000047.1, from coordinate 14,503 downwards.
GCGACGCCGTCGCGGGCGCAGGCGTACACGATCGGGAAGTCGATCTGGGCCTCGTCGGCGTCGAGGTCGAGGAAGAGTTCGTAGGTGTCGTCGACGACCTCTTTGATCCGCGCGTCCGGCCGGTCCACCTTGTTGATCACCAGGATGATCGGTAGCCGGGCCTGCAGTGCCTTGCGCAGCACGAACCGGGTCTGCGGCAGCGGCCCTTCGCTGGCGTCGACCAGCAGCACCACGCCGTCGACCATGGTGAGGCCGCGTTCCACCTCGCCGCCGAAGTCGGCGTGCCCCGGGGTGTCGATGATGTTGATGACGACCGGGTCGCCCTGGTCGGGCACGTAGCTGATCGCGGTGTTCTTGGCCAGGATGGTGATGCCCTTTTCGCGCTCCAGGTCCATGGAGTCCAGCGCCCGGTCGGGCAGTTCGGCGCGGGCGTGCAGCTGGCCGCCTTGGCGCAGCATCGCGTCAACCAGCGTGGTCTTGCCGTGGTCGACATGCGCGATGATGGCCACGTTACGGAGATCGGAGCGGGTCTGCATGCTCCTATCCTCCGGCATCGGCGCGCCGGCCCGGCATCGGGTCGGCCCTGGCCGGCTTCGGCGTCGGGTCGGCCCTGACCGGCACCGGCTCCGGGACGCGGTGGTGGCCGAGCGCGCTCGGCCACCAGAACCGTCGGCCGAGCACCATCGCGATCGCCGGCACCAGCAGCGTCCGGACCAGCAACGTGTCGAGCAGTACGCCGAACCCGACGATCACCCCGATCTCGGTCAGGGTGACCAGCGGCAGCACGCCGAGGACGGTGAAGACCGCGGCGAGCAGGATGCCGGCGCTGGTGATCACCCCGCCGGTGACGGCGAGCGCGGTCCGCATGCCCTGCCGGGTGCCGTCGACGGCCGCCTCCTCCCGGGCCCGGGTGGTGAGGAATATGTTGTAGTCGACACCCAGGGCGACCAGGAACAGGAACGCCAGCAGCGGCACGCTGGTGTCCAGCGCCGGGTAGCCGAGCACCTGGGTGAACAGGGTGGTAGCCGCGCCGACGGCGGCGAAGAAGGTGGCGACGACCGTACCGACCAGGATCAGCGGCGCGACGATCGACCGGAGCAGCACGATCAGCACCGCCAGCACCACCACGAGCACCAGTGGGACGACGACCCGCAGGTCACGCAGGGCGGCGTCGCGGGTGTCCAGGTTCGCGGCCACCGAGCCGCCGACGAGGGCGTCGGCGGCTGGTACCGAGTCGAGCGTGGCCCGCAGGTCCCGGATGGCGCGGTAGCTTTCCGCGCTGTCCGGTTCGGCGCGTAGCACCACCTCGACGACGGCGAGGTCGTCGGTGCCGCCAGCCGGTCGGGCGCTGGTGACTCCGTCGACCGTTTCGGCGGCGGCGAGCACCGCGGGTGCCTGGGCGGCATTGGCGACGACGATCACCGGGTCGGCGGCCCCGGGTGGGAAGGACCGGGACAGGGTGGCCAGCCCGTCGATGGATTCGGCGCTGACCCGGAACTGTTCGGTCTTGCTCAGCCCGATCCGGGCGTCGAGCAGGCCGGTGGCCAGCACGGCGAGCAGCAGCAGTGACCCGGCGAGCACGGTGCGGGGTCGGCGGCTGACCAGGGCGCCGGCCCGGGCCCAGATGCCGCTGCGGGTGGGGTCGGGCTGGCCGGGGCGGGGGACGAACGGCCAGAACAGGCCACGTCCGCAGACGGACAGGGCAGCGGGCAGCACGATCAGGCCGTACAGCATGGCGGTGGTGATGCCGACGGCGCCGGCGACGCCGATCGCGCGGTCGTTGGCGAGTACGGCGGCGAGCAGGGTGAGCAGGCTGAGCACGACGGTCAGGGCGCTGGCGGTGATCGCCGGCCCGGCGGAGCCCAGCGCGCGGCGCAGGGCTCGGCGGCGGTCGGGTTCGCGGCGCAGTTCCTCGCGGTAGCGGGCGATCAGCAGCAGGGCGTAGTTGGTGCCGGCGCCGAAGACGAGGACGTCGACGATGCCGGTGGTGGAGGGGTCGATCCGCAGGTCGACGGCGCGGCTGACGATGGCGATGAGTCCGTTGCTGACCACATCGGCGGTGCCGACCACGGCGAGCGGCACCAGCCACAGCCAAGGGCTGCGGTAGGTGATCAGCAGCAGTGCGGCGACGACGGCGACGGTGGCGGCGAGCAGGGTGACGTTGGCGCCGTCGAAGGCGGCGGCGACGTCGGCGGTGAAGCCGGCACCGCCGGTGAGTTCGGCTTTGGCGCCGGTGGGAAGTCCGGCGCGGGCCTCGGCGCGGAGCCGGTCGACGACTTCGCCGAGGCGTTCGATGTCGATCTCGGCGGGTAGTGGGACGGCGACCAGGGCGGCGGTGCGGTCGGGGGCGTACACCGGTGGGCCGACGTCGCCGACGGCGTCGCGGGCGAAGGCCGCGCGGTCGGCGGTGATCGCGGCGTCGTCGTCGGCGGTCAGCGGGGCACCGCCGCGGGAGTAGACGACGAGGGCCGGGTTGAGCTGCCCGCCGGGTAGTTGCCGGCGCAGTTCGGCGACCTGGACGGACTCGGCGGAGTCGGGCAGCGCCCCGGTGGGGTCGTCACCGGTGCGGGGGTCACCGGCGAAGCCGATCACCACGGCGGAGAAGGCCGCTGCGGTGAGCAGGACCAGCCAGGCGGTCCACCGGCCGCAGATGATGCCGGTGAGCCGGGTGCCGAGCGGTGTGGGCATGTTTGCACCTCGTTCGTCGCCGATTGGGCGGGTACCAAATCTCACGGCCATCCAGTATCTCGTTCATCAAGACTATAGCCGGGCTGGGATAGGGTCGTGTCAGGACATGGATCGGAGGGCACACGGTGGGCGCCGGTGTATGGGGGACCCGGCCGAGCGGTCGGCCAGCGGTGGTGGCGGAGATCATCCGCCGGTTGCGCAGCTACACCGTCGATGCCGGCCACGTCGGTCATGCCTTCGCCGCGCTGCACGACCTGCACGCCACCGACCTGCAGGCGCTGATCGCGGTGATGGACGCCGAACAGAGCGGCGAACCGATTACCCCGGGCGGCCTGGGCGCACACCTCAACTTGACCTCCGGCTCGGTCACCGCACTGGTGGACCGGCTGGAGCGGGCCGGACACCTCTACCGCGACCGGGACCCGGACGACCGGCGCAAGGTGCGGCTGCGGTACGCGGCCGAGGGTGCCACCCTGGCCCGCGAGTTCTTCGCCCCGCTGGGCCGGCGTACCGACGCCGTGATGGCCGACTTCACCGACGACGAGTTGGAGACGGTCCGCCGGTTCCTGACGGCGATGGGCGAGTCAACCCGGGAGCACCGAGACGAGGTGCGCGCGGCCGCCCGGGACGGTGGCCGTGGGCGCTGACGGCGTAGCCGGCGGCCGGCCCGATCGGCGGCACGGTGTCGCCGGCCTGCGGCGGTTCGGGATCCCGGGCCTGCGGCGGTTCGGAACCGGGGGTCCGTCGCGGGTGCGGATCCGGCGCGACCTCGCCGTGCGGACCCGCGACGGGTTGCGGCTGCGGACCGACCACTATCGGCCGGTGGGTGCGGGCACCGCGCCGACCGTGCTGATCCGGACCCCGTACGGTCGAGGCGGTCCGGTCCGGCTGCTCGGTCTGCTGTTCGCCCGCCGTGGCTGGCACTGCGTCGTCCAGTCCTGCCGGGGCACGTTCGGGTCCGACGGGCTGTTCGAGCCGCTGCTGCACGAGCAGGCCGACGGGCTGGACACCCTGGAGTGGCTGCGCCGGCAACCCTGGTACGACGGCCGGCTCGGCACCTTCGGCATCTCCTACCAGGGCTTCGGGCAGTGGGCCACGGCCGCCCACGCCGGCGACGACCTGCGGGCGATGGTCGCGGTGGTCACCGCCGCGCAGACCCGCGACTCCACGTACGCCGGCGGGGGCTTCTCGCTGGACACGGTGCTGACCTGGGCGGAGCTGATGTCGGCCCAGCAGGTGCCGTGGCTGAGCCGCCAGCGTGAGCTACGCCGTGGCCTGCCCCGGCTGACCGCAGGTCTGGCGCACCTGCCACTGGCCGAGGCCGACCGGGTCGCGACCGGCGCCACCGTGCCGTTCTTCCAGGAGTGGCTCACCCAGCACCGTCCGGCGGCACCGTACTGGCTGCCCCGCACCTTCCACCGCGAGGTCGCCCAGGTCCGGGCCCCGGTGTCGATGGTGACCGGTTGGCACGACATCTTCCTGCCGGCCCAGTTGGCCGACTACGCGGCGTTGCGGGCGGCCGGCCGGCGGCCCCGGCTCATCGTCGGGCCGTGGACGCACGGCAGTCCCGGACTGTTCGTCACGGCGTACCGGGAGGCGGCGGAGTTCTTCGCGACCCATTTCGGCGAGGGGCCCGCCGCGTCCGGGCACCGGCCGGTGCGGGTGCACGTCGCCGGGGCCGGGTGGCGTGACCTCGCCGACTGGCCGCCGCCGGTGACGACCACCGGGTGGTACCTGTGGCCGGGCGGTCGGCTGGGCCGGTCGGTGCCGCCCCGGTCGGCGCCGGACCGGCACCGCTACGACCCGGCCGCACCGACTCCGGCGGTGGGCGGGCCGATGCTGATCGCCCAGCACGCCGGGGTGCGCGACAACCGGGGGCTGGAGGCCCGCCCGGACGTGCTGACCTACACGAGCGGGCCGTTGGACCGGCCGGTGGAGCTGATCGGCCCGGTGACGGCCGAGGTGTACGTCCGCTGCAGCGTCGCGTACTTCGACGTGTTCGTCCGGCTGTGCCGCGTCGACCTGCGCGGTAGATCCTGGAACATCTGTGATGGTCTGTCCCGGGTGGATGGCGAGGCGGGCGGCGAGGTGGTCCGGGTGCCGGTGACCCTCTGGCCGACCGCCTGCCGGCTGGCAGCAGGAGAGCGGTTACGGGTGCAGGTCAGCGGTGGCGCGCATCCGCGGTGGGCGAGGAACCCGGGATCTGGTGAGCCGCTGGGTACCGCCGCGCGGCTGCGGAGCAGCGAACGGTGGATCTTCCACGACCCGCAGCGGCCGTCGGTGGTCTGGTTGCCGGTCACACAGGACTGAGGATCTTCCGGCGGCGGGCCGGTGTCATCCGGCCAGAGTCGGCAGCGACTCACACCCTGCGCATCGTTGCCAATACTCAGAGTTATTCGCCCTGGTCAGGAGCTTGCTAGTCACGCTATTCTCGATACATGGCACCGTCGGGAGGGCGTCGGTCACCAGGACTGACGACACCGGGAGGACCGGAGTCGAGTCGTCGCCGGACGTGCCAGTCGAGGTGAGTCACCGGCCTGGCCAGCTGGTGCGCACAGTGGACCTGATGTCGCGGCGGCGCCCGCACCGGCGAGCGGAACCGCCCCGGTGAGCGGGGCCACCCGGCAGGCGGCGGCCGAGCCGGTCCACGGTCCCACGTTCCTCCGACGTCGACCGGAATCGATCCACCCACCCACCCATCCGCCGGCTGGGAAAGGAGGCACCACCACATGGGAATCTGGACCGATCTCGCTACCTGGCGGGGTCCCACCGTGAACAGCGGCAACGGCACCGGTGCGTTGAACGAGCCGGAGGACCGCCTCGACGCGCACCACGGCATCGTGGTGCACATCGCCGCCGGATACTTCGAGGGCACCATCGCCTGGCAGCGCAACCCCGCGTCGCGGGTGTCGTCGCACTTCGTCGTGGCCAAGGACGGGCGCATCGCGCAGATGGTCGACACCGAGATCCGGGCGTGGACACAGCGGGCGGGCAACCGCACCTGGCTCAGTATCGAGAACGAGGGGTTCCTGCCGGACCGGCTCACCGCACCCCAGCTGGAGGCGAACGCCCAACTGCTGGCCCGATCACACCTCGAACACGGCGTGCCGGTCCGCAACGCGAACAGCCCGCGCGAACGCGGACTGGGCCACCACAGCATGGGTGCCGAGAACGGCTTCGACTGGGGACACAGCCAGTGTCCCGGTCCGGCAATCGTCGCTCAGAAACCGACGATCGTCGCCCGAGCAGCGCAGATCGTCACCGCGATCCGACCGCCGGTACCACCCCGACCACGATGGATTATCGACGACCTCGACGACCCGGGAGACACCGTCATGTACCTCGTGCAGTGCACCATCCAGACCCCGAACCCGATCTACGTCGTGCACGACAGCGGCAAGGTCCGGCACATCGGGCCCGCCGAACTCGCGTTCCTGCGCAGCCTCAGCGGCGAGGACGAGGTGCCCACCATCACCGAGTCCGACCCGGCGGCCTGCTCCCGGTTGCTGGCCGAGGCCCGGGTCGCCCAGGGCTTCCTGCAGAACTGAGCGGTCGGCGATTGGGTTCGGGAACCGGCAGGCGGTTTCGGTCCGGGGTGGTGTGGGTACGGCTGCGGTGTTCACACCCGTTGCGCCCGTACCGTGAGGAGCGAACGATCATGGCCGACCAGCACAGCCGGCAGGATCCGACGGAGCAGTACGGTCAGCGGCGGGGGCAGCCGGTGCAGAAGCAGCCGCCACCGGGCACTGGGGTCAGGATGGACCCGCCGCCGGACCACGGCGAGGAGAGTTACCGCGGCTCCGGCAGGTTGACCGACCGGCGGGCGGTGATCACCGGCGGGGACTCGGGGATCGGTCGCGCGGTGGCGCTCGCGTTCGCCCGGGAAGGTGCCGACGTCGTGCTGTCGTACCTGCCGCAGGAGGAGCGCGACGCCCGGGAGACGGTCCGGCTGGTCGAGTCGGCCGGCCGGCGGGCGGTGCCGGTACCGGGCGACATCACCACCGAGCATCAGTGCGTGGAGCTGGTGCGACGCGCCGTCGAGGAGCTCGGCGGCATCGACATTCTGGTCAACAACGCCGGGTACCAGATGGCGCAGGAGAAGGGGATCGCGGAGATCTCCACCGAGCAGTTCGACCGGGTGCTGAAGACCAACCTGTACGCGTTGTTCTGGATCTGCAGGGCGGCCGTGCCGCACATGCCGCCGGGGTCCAGCATCATCAACACGTCGTCGATCCAGGCGTTCGATCCGTCGCCGTCGTTGTTGGACTACGCGACCACCAAGGCGGGCATCGTGAACTTCACCAAAGGGCTGGCGGCGAACCTGGTCGACCAGGGGATCCGGGTGAACTCGGTGGCGCCCGGGCCGGTCTGGACGCCGTTGATTCCGGCGACCATGCCGCCGGAGGCGGTGGGCAAGTTCGGCACCACGTCGCCGATCGGTCGGCCGGCGCAGCCGGCGGAGCTGGCCCCGTCGTTCGTCTTCTTCGCCTCGCAGGAGTCCAGCTACACGACCGGCGAGGTGCTCGCCGTGACCGGCGGTCGCCGCACGATCTGACCGTCGCCGCGTCGCCGCGTCGCCGGTGACGGGTCACCAACCGCGGGTCCGCCACTGTGGCAGCGCCGGACGCTCGGCACCGAGCGTGGAGTCCTTCCCGTGACCGGGGTAGAACCAGGTGTCGTCGGGCAGCCGGTCGAACAGCTTGCGCTCGACGTCGTCGATCAGAGACAGGAAGTTGCGCCGGTCGCCGCGGGTGTTGCCGACCCCGCCGGGGAACAACGCGTCGCCGGTGAACAGGTGCGCCACCCCGCGCGGATCCCGGTAGAGCAGGGCGACCGAGCCGGGCGTGTGCCCGACCAGGTGGACGACCTCCAGTTCACAGTCGCCGACCGCGACCCGGTCGCCGTCGGTGATGGTGGCGGTGACCAGGGGCAGCCCGTCGGCGTCGGCCGGGTGGGCGAGCGAGGCGGCCCCGGTCGCGGCGGCCACCTCCTCCAGCGCGACCCAGTGGTCCATGTGCTGGTGGGTGGTGACCACGGCGGCGAGCCCGGCCGGCCCGATCAGCTCCAGCAGCCGGGGTGCCTCGTTCGCCGCGTCGATCAGCACCTGCTCGCCGGTGCTGGTGCAGCGCAGCAGGTAGGAGTTGTTGTCCATCGGCCCGACCGCGATCTTGGTGATGGTGAGCCCGGTCAGCTCCCGGACGTCCGGCGCGCCGCCGACGGTGACATCTCCCTGGTAGGGCACCGGAACCTCCTGCTGGTCGTGGCTGGGCGGAATTGGCTTTCCCCGGCTGCCGTCAGAAGGCTACCGTTGCCGTGACGCGTCAGGCAGAGCTCTCCGGAGGGAGGTGGTGGTGACCGTGACTGTCCCCTGCGGTCCGTCCGCCTCTCCTTCCCACCGGGGTCGTCCGGCCGGTCCGGCCGGCGGGCACCCCACGACCTGACAAGGGTTCCCATGACGTTCGATCTCGCGTCCCTCGGCTGGGACGCCTTCCACGACCGTGCCCTGCCGGCTCCCGACACCGACCACCAGCCCGGCCGGGTGGCCCGGGTGGACCGCGGGGTGTGCACCGTACTGGTGGCCGACGGACCGATGCGGGCCAGTGTCGCCGGCGCGGTCCTCACCGCCGCCGCGTCCGACCCGGTGGCCCTGCCCTGCGCCGGCGACTGGGTGCTGGTGCGGACCTGGCCGGACGAGCGGACCACCGTCGAGCAGGTGCTGCCCCGGCGGACCGCGCTGGTGCGCCGTACCGCCGACAAGGACTCCACCGGGCAGGTGCTCGCCGCCAACGTCGACACGGCCGCCGTCGTCGAACCGATGCACCCGGCACCCGACCTGGGCCGCATCGAACGCTTCCTGGCGTTGGCCTGGGAGTCCGGCGCCGAGCCGGTGGTCCTGCTGACCAAGTGCGACGCGGTGGCCGACCCGGCGGCGGTGGGCGACCAGGTGTCCGCCGTGGCACCGGGCGTACCGGTCATCGCGGTCAGCGCGCAGCGCGGTGACGGCATCGACGAGGTGTCCCGGCTCGCGGCGCCCGGCCGCACCCTGGGGCTGCTGGGGCCGTCCGGGGCGGGCAAGTCGACGCTGGTGAATGCGCTGGCCGGCACCGAGGTGATGGGGGTGCAGGCCATCCGTCGGGTCGACGGCAAGGGCCGACACACCACCACCTACCGGGCGCTGATCCCGATCCCCGGCGGCGGGGCGGTGCTGGACACCCCGGGCGTACGGGCGGTGGGTCTGCTGGACTCCGCCGACGGCCTGGATGAGGCGTTCTCCGACGTGGCCGAGCTCGCCGCCGCCTGCCGGTTCGCCGACTGCGCGCACAGCGGTGAGCCGGGCTGCGCGGTGCGTGCCGCGATCGAGTCCGGCGACCTGCCGGTGCGCCGCTGGGAGAGTTGGCAGCGCCTGCAGCGGGAGGTCGCGCATGAGATGCGTCGCCGGGACGCGCGGCTGGCCGCCGCCGAGCGGGCCAGGTGGAAGCGGATCTCGAAGGAGAACCGGGCACGTAACCGGCAGCGGTGACGCCGGGTCAGCGGCCGGTCGGGTGTTCGCGCAGCCAGTCGTCGACGGTGTCGCCGCGGACCGCCGCGTACAGGTCGGCCGCGGCCGCGTCGTCGGGGAACACGACACTCTGCCCGGCCTGCTGACCGGTGCCCGCCGACGGCGAGGTGAGCATGGTCAGGTCGGTGCTGCGCAGCTGCCGCAGCGCCCACACCGTGTCGAACACCGAGGTGCCCTCGTCCACGGTGACCGCGTCGGCGGTGGCGCGCAGGAAGTCGTCGAGCCGGCCCGGGCTGGTGAGCAGCCCACTGCCGCTGGCCTGGTCCAGCACCGCCGCGATGATCTCCTGCTGGTGCCGCACCCGGGTGAAGTCGCCGTCGGCGAACTGCTTGCGCTGCCGGGCGTAGTCCAGCGCGGTGTCGCCGTCCATCTGCTGCAGCCCGGCGGTGAACTGCCGGTATGGCGGGTGGACCGAGGTGAACGACTCGTCGACGGCGAGTTCGATTCCGCCGACGGCGTCGATGATCTCGGCGAAGCCGGCGAAGTCGATGAGCACCACGTGGTCGATCCGGACCCCGGTGAATCCCTCCACGGTCTGCACCAGCAGCGGCGTCCCGCCGGTCGCGTACGCGGAGTTGATCTTGTCTTGGCGGCCGTCGCCGCCGTCCGGGTCCGGCACCCGGACCCAGGTGTCCCGGGGGATGGAGATCATCTGTACGCCGCCGCGGTCGGCCGGCAGGTGCGCCAGGATGATCGTGTCGGTGCGGGAACCGGAGGTGTCCGGATCCCGCGAGTCGCTGCCGACGATCAAGAAGTTCCTCGCCTGCTCGACGGCCTTGACCGGGCGTTGCGCCTCGGGCAGTGCGGTGAAGATCTCCACCTTGTCGACGTGCGACTCGACGGACCGGGCGTACAGCCACCCGGCGGCGGCGGTACCGCCGACCACCAGGATCAGCGACAGCCCTGTGACGAGCAGGGCGAGACGCAGCCAGCGGCCGCCACGGCGGCGGGAGGGCTGCTGCCCTGTCGTGCCGGGCGGCGACCCGTCGGTTTCGGGTACGGCCGCGTCGGGTTTGAGATTCGTATCGAGCATGACTCTCGCATCGGGCGTAGCGTTCGCGTCGACCGTGGCGTCGGAGACAGCGTCGGACATGGGACCAGAGGATACGGTGCCGCTGACCGGCCCGACATTGCCGGCTTGGTCGGTCCTGCCGGCCGGGTGGCAGCGGGGGCCGACCCGTCCCACCCCCCGATCGGACGGGCCGGCCCGCTGACACGTGGAGGAACCCCCTGCTCCACGCCAGGTCAATGGGTGACTTGACCAGTATGTGCAGTATGCCGGCCGATCCGGCCCGCCCGGGCGGTATCGGCGGGACTGGTTCCGGGGTACCTCGATCGGGTGACGACGTGTGTCGGGCAGAGTTGTCGGAGCCTGGGGCTACAGTTGCCGGGGCGTCGGCCAGGTCAGCTACAGACCACTGGCTAGAAGCGACGAAAATGACGATTCAGACACCCGACCAACGCAGATCTTGTGAGCCTCTACGGGAGCAGGCGGACCGTGGCCGACCGATTGATCATCCGTGGCGCGCGTGAGCACAACCTCCGCGACGTCAGCCTTGACCTGCCACGTGACGCGCTCATCGTGTTCACCGGGCTGTCCGGCTCGGGCAAGTCGAGCCTCGCGTTCGACACCATCTTCGCCGAGGGACAGCGGCGCTATGTCGAGTCGCTGTCGTCGTACGCCCGGCAGTTTCTCGGCCAGATGGACAAACCGGACGTCGACTTCATCGAAGGGCTGTCTCCGGCGGTCTCCATCGACCAGAAGTCCACCTCGCGCAACCCGCGGTCCACCGTCGGCACGATCACCGAGGTCTACGACTACCTGCGGCTGCTCTTCGCCCGGGTCGGCGAGCCGCACTGCCCGGTCTGCGGCGAGCGGATCTCCCGACAGACCCCGCAGCAGATCGTCGACCGGGTGCTGGCCATGCCCGAGGGCACCCGGTTCATGGTGCTCGCCCCGGTGGTGCGCGGGCGCAAGGGCGAGTACCTCGACCTCTTCGCCGATCTGCAGGCCAAGGGGTACGCCCGGGCCCGGGTCGACGGCGTGGTCCACCCGTTGACCGAGCCGCCGAAGCTCAAGAAGCAGGAGAAGCACACGATCGAGGTGGTCGTCGACCGGCTGACCGTCAAGGCCAGCGCCCGGCGTCGGCTGACCGACTCGGTGGAGTCGGCGCTCGGCCTCACCGGTGGCATCGTGCTGCTCGACTTCGTCGACCTCGCCGAGGACGACCCGGCCCGCGAGCGACGCTTCTCCGAGCACCTGGCCTGCCCGAACGATCATCCGCTGGCGATCGAGGACCTGGAGCCGCGGGTCTTCTCGTTCAACGCGCCCTACGGTGCCTGCCCGGAATGCGTCGGTCTGGGGACCAAGAAAGAGGTCGACGCGGAGCTGGTCGTCCCGGACGTGGAGCGCTCCCTGCGCGACGGCGCCATCCAGCCGTGGTCCGGCGGGCAGACCCAGGAGTACTTCGCCCGGCTGCTGGCCGCGCTCGGCGAGGCGGAGCACTTCGACCTGGACACCCCGTGGCGCAAACTGCCCAGCCGGGCGCAGAAGACCATCCTGTACGGCGCCGACGACCAGGTGCACGTCCGCTACCGCAACAAGTACGGCCGGGAGCGGTCCTACTACACCGGCTTCGAGGGCGTGGTGCAGTGGATCGAGCGGCGGCACACCGACACCGAGTCGGAATGGTCGCGGGAGAAGTACGAGGGCTACATGCGGGACGTGCCGTGCGGGTCGTGCGGCGGCGCCCGGCTCAAGCCCGAGGTGCTCGCGGTGACCGTGGCCGGGCGCAACATCGCCGAGGTGACCGGGCTGTCCGTCGGCGAGTGCGCCGACCTGCTGGGCGGGCTGGTGCTCACCGACCGGCAGAAGATGATCGCCGAGCGGGTGCTCAAGGAGATCAACGCCCGGCTGCGGTTCCTGGTCGACGTCGGACTGGACTACCTGTCGCTGGACCGCCCGGCCGGCACCCTGTCCGGCGGCGAGGCGCAGCGGATCCGGCTCGCCACCCAGATCGGCTCCGGCCTGGTCGGGGTGCTGTACGTGCTGGACGAGCCGTCGATCGGGTTGCACCAGCGGGACAACCACCGGCTGATCGAAACCCTGGTGCGGCTGCGCGGCCTGGGCAACACGCTGATCGTGGTCGAGCACGACGAGGACACCATCCGGACCGCCGACTGGATCGTCGACATCGGGCCGGGCGCCGGTGAGCACGGCGGCCGGATCGTGCACAGCGGGCCGGTCGACGAGCTACTGACCAGCGACGAGTCGCTGACCGGGGCGTACCTGTCCGGTCGCAGGGCGATCCCGGTGCCGGCCACCCGGCGGCCGGCGACGGCCGGCCGGGAGCTGGTGGTGCACGGCGCCCGCGAGCACAACCTGCGCAACCTGACCGTCACGTTCCCGCTCGGCCAGCTGATCGCGGTCACCGGGGTCAGCGGCTCCGGCAAGTCGACGCTGGTCAACGACATCCTCTACACCGTACTGGCCAACCAGATCAACAACGCCCGGCTGGTGCCCGGCCGGCACACCCGGATCACCGGGCTGGACCACGTGGACAAGGTCGTCGGCGTCGACCAGTCGCCGATCGGCCGTACCCCACGGTCGAATCCGGCGACCTACACCGGGGTGTTCGACCACGTCCGCCGGTTGTTCGCCGAGACGACCGAGGCCAAGGTGCGCGGCTACGGTCCGGGGCGGTTCTCGTTCAACGTCAAGGGCGGCCGGTGCGAGGCGTGCTCGGGCGACGGCACCATCAAGATCGAGATGAACTTCCTGCCGGACGTCTACGTGCCGTGCGAGGTCTGCAAGGGCGACCGGTACAACCGGGAGACCCTCGAGGTCCACTACAAGGGCCGCACCATCGCCGAGATTCTGCAGATGCCGATCGAGGAGGCTGCCGACTTCTTCGAGGCCATCCCGGCGATCCACCGGCACCTGAAGACCCTGGTCGACGTCGGCCTGGGCTACGTACGGCTCGGCCAGCCGGCGCCGACCCTGTCCGGCGGCGAGGCACAGCGCGTCAAGCTCGCCTCCGAGTTGCAGAAACGCTCCACGGGCCGGACCGTCTACGTGCTCGACGAGCCGACCACCGGGCTGCACTTCGAGGACATCCGCAAGCTGCTGACCGTGCTGGCCGGTCTGGTCGACAAGGGCAACACCGTGGTGGTCATCGAGCACAACCTCGACGTGATCAAGACCGCCGACTGGCTGATCGACATGGGGCCGGAGGGCGGGCACCGGGGCGGCACCGTGGTGGCCGCCGGCACGCCGGAGGAGGTCGCCGAGGTCGCCGAGAGCCACACCGGGGCGTTCCTGCGCCCGGTCCTGGGCCGCGCCGGCGACGCCGGTGGAGCCGCCGCCGCGTCCGCGCGGGCCGCGAAGGCCAACGGTACGCCCGGCCGGACGAAGAGCCCGACGGCCAGAGCCAAGCGCGGCACTGGTGGGCGCCGGGCGGCCGAAGCCGTCGCACAGCATTGACACAGCTCCCGTACAGCGGCGTCTACGGCTGCGTATGAATCATGGTCCTACCGTCATACCGGGATGAACCGTTCGTGACGCGTCGCCGTTTCTACTGGCGTGGCCACGGACGACCAGCCGTGGCAACTGACAGGAGGCAAGCTGAATGACTGAGCACCAGACGACGACCGACACCGGTCCGACCAGCCGCCGGGCGCTGCTGATCGGCGCAAGCGGGGTCGGAGCGACCGTGGCGCTCGCCGCCTGCGGCACCGGTACCGACGACGACCTGGGCGACGGTGCGAACGCGCCGGTCGACGCGGGCCAGCCCGCCGGCACGGACGGCGGTACGGACAGCGGAACGGACGGCGGCGGCGACACCGGGTCCGGCGGCGACGGGCTCACCACCGGCCAGGTGCCGGTCGGCAGCGGCGTCATCCTCGCCGCCCAGGGGGTCGTGGTCACCCAGCCCGCCGAGGGAGAGTTCAAGGCATTCAGCAACGTCTGCACCCACCAGGGCTGCCCGGTGGCCAACCTCGACGGTGGCACCATCAACTGCACCTGCCACTTCAGCAGCTTCTCCATTTCCGACGGCTCGGTGCTCTCCGGCCCGGCGTCGGCGCCGCTGGAGGAGAAGACCATTACCGTCGACGGCGAGACCATCTCGGTGGCCTGACGGGTCCGGGGGGGGGGGGGGGGGGGGGGGGGGGGGGGGGGGGGGGGGGGGGGGGGGGGGGGGGGGGGGGGGGGTGGGCAGAGTGTTGTGGAGGGGGAGGGAGTTGTAGATTCTATAT
>NZ_JBSWXD010000046.1:0-40799 GCF_056160425.1 Micromonospora sp. ABR4_055 | reverse complement strand
CGGCGGGGGCGGCTGCGCGCTACGGCGTGGCCGGCGGCGACTGCCGCGCCTGCTCGGCGAGCTCGCGGGGCAGTCGCAGCGGCAACGGTTCGCGTACCGGCTTGGCCTCCTGGCCGCGGTCGACTACCAGACCGTGCAGCACCTCGGTCAGCGTCGCGGCGGCCGCCGGGTCCACGGCGGCCGGGCCCTGGAACAGCGCCCGCACCATCCAGCGTGGTCCGTCGATGCCGACGAACCGCAGGTCGGTGCCGCCGTCCGGAGTACGCACCTGGGCCAGCAGCTCAGGTCCGTACTCGCCGACGGCTTCCCGGACGGTCGCCCCGTCGCGGCGCAGCGACTCGGTGATCTCGACGCGCACCTCGTCCCAGATGCCCTCGGTACGCGGTGCGGCGAAGACCCCGAGCTGCAGCGCACTGCCCCGGTTGGCGAGCACCACCTGCTGGATCGCCCCGTCCGGGTTGGCCTGGACCCGGACCTCCACCCCTTCGATCGCGGGGATCTGCAGGCTGCCCAGGTCGAGCCGGCGGACGCCGGTCGGGGCCTCGGTCACGTCGTACGGGCCCTGCGTGGGGTTGCCTGGCGCCAGGTCGTCGGTCTCGGGACCGACGAGTCCGTCCTGGGCGTGCCGGCCGCGCCCGCGGCCGCGGGAGAAGACCACGATGCCAACCTTCCGTATGCGCTGTCGCTGGTCAGCGGGCTGCTGGTTCGGCCGGGGTCGGCTGGACCACGACGGACAGGCCGGCATGGCCGCCGGTCGAGCCGTGTCCGGCGGAACCTCGCGCCGAGTCGGGCAGCTCGTCGACGACAGAGAACTCTGCTGTTTCGACGCGTTGTATCACAAGTTGGGCTATCCGGTCACCTCGGCATATCCGGGCCGGCCGGGACGGATCGTGGTTGATCAGGTTCACCAGGATCTCACCGCGGTAGCCCGCGTCGACCGTACCGGGGGCGTTCAGCACGGTGACGCCCAGCCGCGCGGCGAGGCCGGAGCGGGGGTGGACCAGCCCGACGTACCCGGCCGGCAGTGCGACCGCCACCCCGGTACGCACCAGTGCCCGCGCGCCGGGAGCCAACTCGGCGTCCTCGGCGGCGAACAGGTCAGCCCCGGCGTCGTCGGGATGGGCGTAGCCCGGCACCGGCAGACCCGGATCGAGCCGACACACCGCCACCCGCACCGTGTCAGACATGAACCCCACCTCTCCGCCACCGCCGACCGGGACGACTCCCGCGCACCACAGGCCGCCGAACACACCCCGCTGCTGAACCCGTACCCTCGGACGACGTGGCATCCGCTTCCGTCGAACCCGACACACCGTACCGGGCCGTGGTGCACTACCGGGAGCGACTCCGCCTGCCGTGGTGGCTCTGGGTGGGCGGATCGGCGCTCGCCGCCTTCCTTGCCGCCGAGGTCTGGATGGGCACCTCCGGGGTCCGGGCCTGGCTGCCGTTCAGCGTGCTGCTGCCGTCGACCGCCGCCGGCCTGTGGTGGCTGGGTCGAATCCCGATCCGGGTCACCTCGGACGAGCTCCAGGTCGACGATGCCCGACTGCCCCTGCGGTACGTCGCCGAGGTCGTCGCCCTGGACGGCGACGGCCGCCGGGAACTGCTCGGAGTAGGCGCCGATCCGCTGGCGTTCGTCATCCAACGGCCGTGGATCGCCGGCGCCGTACAGGTCGTGCTGAACGATCCGGCGGACCCCACGCCGTACTGGGTGGTGAGCACCCGGGACCCGGTCCGGTTGGCCGGCGAGATCCGCGCCGCCCGGCAGGGCCAGGCAGCCGGCCCGACCGGTGACCGCCCGACGGCTGGCGGCGCCACCGGCGAGCCGCCGGCACGCTGAGGCCGGATCATTCGGGCTGTGGGCGCACACCGCCGATCGCCGGTGGGGCCGGCGGATGCATCAGACCGAGCGCCCGCCGCTGGCTACCCAGGTCGGCGCGGACGCGGTCGGCGAGTGCCCGGGTCGCCCGACGGTTGAGATAGCTGGCCACCGCCGCGCCGGTCAGGAACGGGCCGAGGGTGGTGAGGTTGCGGCCGAATCGGCGAAGCAGGAGCTCGCCCAGCTCGCGACGGGCGGCGGTGCCGAGCACCGCGCCCACTCCGACACCGGGCACCATCGGGTTGACGCCCCGCTGGTTGGCCCAGGCGTGGATCATGTTGACGGCACGCTCCGTGCCGGTACCGGGCACCGGTACGCCGTACACCTGGTGCAGCTCGCCGACCAGCTTGAGCTCCACGGCCACGACGGCGACCGTCTCGGCCGCCAGCAGTACCGGCGCGGACAGCAGGGTCGGGGTGACGGTCCACTGGACCGCCGAGACGCCGCCACCCGCCGCGCCGATCCCGGCGCTGACCCGGCTGGCGTTGCGGATCAGCCGCTCGGCCAGCTCCTCGTCGTCGAGGCCCGGATGGTGCTGGCGCAACGTGGCCAGATCGCGGACCGGGAGGTACGGGGCGACGTCGGCCACCGCCTGGACCAGCCACCGGCCCGCCGCCGCCGGCTTGAACAGCTCGGTCACGCCGCGCCGACGCAGTTGTTCGACGAGCCGCCCGAGCAGGCGTCGCCGGGCGACCGGCGGGGTCGCGTCCCCGGTCAGTTCGGCCACTGTGGCGGCGAACCGGTCGGTCCCGGCCCGGTCGCCGTCCTGCGCGGAGTTGTCAGGGTCGGTCATGTTGCCTCCAGGGCCGGCGGCAGAACACGGGCACGGCGACTGTGGCGCCCTTGTGTTGAGGTCCCCCCGTGTCCCCCTCTTCCCCCGGTGTGTCGTCAGGTGCACTCGCGACAGATCAGCTCGTTGTTGCGCTCGACGGCGAGTTGACTGCGGTGGTGGACCAGGAAGCAGCGCGCGCAGCGGAACTCGTCCGACTGCATCGGCAGCACCTTCACCGTCAGTTCCTCGTCCGCCAGGTCGGCACCGGGCAGCTCGAAGCTCTCGGCCACCTCGGCTTCGTCCACATCGACGGCGCCCGACTGTGAGTCGACGCGCCGTGCCTTGAGCTCCTCCAGGCTGTCCTCGCCGAGGT
Source organism: Micromonospora sp. ABR4_055 (assembly GCF_056160425.1). Lineage (NCBI taxonomy): Bacteria > Bacillati > Actinomycetota > Actinomycetes > Micromonosporales > Micromonosporaceae > Micromonospora > Micromonospora sp. ABR4_055. Next base: position 37,775 of record NZ_JBSWXD010000046.1, on the reverse strand, counting down.
CGACCTCGTCGCGACGCGGAGCGTCGTAGTCGGTGGCCATCGGTTCACTCTCCCGTATCGTTCAGTCGCTTCCGGTGATAACGCCGGACGACGGTATTTCGGTTCCCGTGCGGGCCCTGATGAGACCGCATCCCGGCGAAACGTACCGTTTTGCGCCGTTTTGCGGTTGCCGCAGGAAACTCCCCCCGCGAGCGCGGTACCTTACCCCTCTCTGGCCGACGCATGTATACCGCCCTTGTGGGACTGATGTACGCCCAGACACCGGAAGTTGTTCCCAGTGTGACTCAGGCGACACGAAGATAGGGGTACCCGCCGGCCGATCGGCGCCGGCACGCCGGCCGGACGGCGAGCTGTTTACCGTGCCGTCCGGACAACCGCTAACCTCGGCGGGCATACTCGGTACTCACCGGTGCGGCGGGCCGACACCCGGCACCGCCACACCTCGCAGGGGGCCAGATCCATGAGCTTTGCGCGCGTGCGAGCGCTCGTTGTCATCGGCGGACTTGTCGTGTTCGCCCTGGTCTTCGTCATCGTCGCGATGGTCCGCGACAGCCAGGGGGGCGAGGCCACCGCGACCACCTGCCCGGACGGCTGGGCACTGGCCGACGTCCAACTGCGGGAGGCCAAGGACGTCCGGCTCAATGTCTACAATGCGACCGACACCAGCGGGCTCGCCACCAACATCGCCGACGATCTGAGCAACCGCAACTTCCAGATCGAGGAGGCGGCCAACGACCCGGAGGGTCGGCGGATCGACGACGTGGCCGTGCTGCGGTACGGCCCCGAGGCGGTCGGCTCGGCCCACCTGATGCGCGCGTACTTCCTCGACCAGGCCAGGACCGAGTACGACCCGGCCCGCGAGGACGACATCGTGGACGTGGTCATTGGCAACGCGTTCCGGCAACTGGCGACCACCACCGAGGTGAACCAGTCGCTGGCGGCGCTGGGCAAGCCGGTGCTGCCGCCACAGACCTGCGCCGCGCCCGAGGACTGACCGACCCTGCCCTCACGGCCCGCCGGCGGCGTCCAGCCGGTTCAGGTGCCCCTCCAGCGCCGGGAACAACGCCGGTGGAGCGGCCACCACCATCTGCGGTCCGGCCGGTGCCCCGGCCAGTCCGGCGACCAGCAGGCCCGCTTCCGCCGCCACCAGTCCCCCCGCCGCCTGGTCCCAGGGGTTGAGGCCCTTCTCGAAGTACGCGTCGACCTGGCCCTCGGCGGCCAGGCACAGGTCGATCGCCGCCGCGCCGAACCGGCGGATGTCCCGCACATGCGGCATCAGGCCGACGAGCACCTGCGCCTGGTGCACCCGGCGCGCCGAGTCGTAGCCGAACCCGGTGGCGACCAGGGCCTGGGCCAGCTCCGACTGATCGGAGCCGGCCAGCCGTCGCCCGTCGCGGTAGGCACCACCGCCCCGCACGGCGGTCCATTCGGCCCCGGTGGCCGCGTTGCGCACCACTCCCGCGACCACCTGGCCGTCGACCTCTGCGGCGAGCGACACGGCGTAGTTCGGCAGCCCGTACAGGTAGTTCACCGTGCCGTCGATCGGGTCGAGGATCCAGCGCACCCGGGCCGACCCGGACGGAGCGGAGTCGCCGTACTCCTCGCCCAGCACGGAGTCGGTCGGGCGCCGCTCGCGCAGGGCCGCGACGGCCTGACGTTCGACCGCCCGGTCCGCGGCGGTCACCACGTCGGTCGCGGTGCTCTTGGTGGCCAGCCCGGAGACCCCGGCCCGGCGCATCTCGGCCGCGGTGCGCGCCGCCGCCCGCGCGACGTCGACCGCGATCTCCAACAGGTGGTCCGGTTCGGGTGTCCGCTCCGCCATCGTCTCCCCTTCTTCGCCGTACGCCCGGTTCTCCGCCGCCTTCGCCAGGGTGGCCGGGGACCGGTGGCCACCTCGGCCGGGTGGTCAACGACAATCACCCGTACGGCAGGGGTAACATCCTGTCAAAGTCCACGTTCGTCCCATGTCGGTGGCCCCCGACCGGCGGCTGGCTCGCGCGTGGCGGGATGATCCCCACAAACGGCGTTACAATTCACGCCTGCCCTCGTGTCACGGTCAGCCGGTCCGGCCGGTGGAGCGGTCGCGGGGGGACACAATCACAACCGGCACGTCGCTCCGCGCTGCGGTGGCCGGTCCGGCCGTGCTCGTTCATCGCCTCCGGAAGGTCATTCGTGACAGAACTCCGCCACACCGGCGCCGACGTACGCTCGCTAACCGACACCCTGATCGCCCATGCCGAACAGGCCGGTGGTCAGCTAACGTCGGCCGAGGTCGCACGGACGGTTGAGTCCGCCGAAGTGACTCCGGCCCAAGCCAAGAAGATTCTCCGCGCGCTCGCCGACGCCGGCGTCACGGTCGTGGTGGACGGCTCGGCCAGCACTCGGCGCCGGGTCGCCGCGGCCCGGTCCGCCACCCCGGCGTCCAAGGCCACCACGGCCAAGACCACCCGTCGGGCCCCGACCGCCCCGAAACAGGCGCCGGGTCCCGACGAGCCGGCCCCGGCCGTGGCCGTGCCGGCGAAGAAGGCCACCACCCGCAAGGCCACCACGGCGGCGGTGCCGGCCGCAGCGCAGAACGGCACCCCGGCCGAGGAGCCGGCGGCCAAGCCCGCCGCGAAGCCCGCGCCGAAGGGCACCCGGACCCGGGCCGCCAAGGCAGCCGGTGGTGCCGCCCCGGCCAAGGCCGCCGGCGCCACGCCGGCCGGCAAGGCCCCGGCCAAGGCGGGCAAGGCCACCGCGAAGGACGGCAGCAACCCGGACACGCCGGACGAGGAGATCGATCCGGAGACACTGGCGGCAGAGATCGAGGACGTCGTGGTGGAGGAGCCGGCCGAGCTCGCCCAGGCGGCCGAGGCCGACGCTACCCGGGACAACGACTTCGAGTGGGATGACGAGGAGTCCGAGGCGCTCAAGCAGGCCCGCCGGGACGCCGAGCTGACCGCCTCGGCCGACTCGGTCCGGGCGTACCTGAAGCAGATCGGCAAGGTGCCGCTGCTCAACGCCGAGCAGGAAGTCGAGCTGGCCAAGCGGATCGAGGCCGGGCTGTACGCGGCGGAGCGGCTGCGGGCCGCCGACGAGAGCGACCAGAAGATGCCCACCCAGCTGACCCGGGACCTGGGCTGGATCTCCCGGGACGGGGAGCGGGCCAAGAACCACCTGCTGGAGGCAAACCTGCGGCTGGTCGTCTCGCTGGCCAAGCGGTACACCGGTCGGGGGATGGCCTTTCTCGACCTGATCCAGGAGGGCAACCTCGGCCTGATCCGCGCCGTCGAGAAGTTCGACTACACCAAGGGCTACAAGTTCTCCACCTACGCGACCTGGTGGATCCGCCAGGCCATCACCCGTGCCATGGCCGACCAGGCGCGCACCATCCGGATCCCGGTGCACATGGTCGAGGTGATCAACAAGCTGGGTCGTATCCAACGCGAGCTGCTGCAGGACCTGGGCCGTGAGCCCACGCCGGAGGAGCTGGCCAAGGAGATGGACATCACACCGGAAAAGGTGCTGGAGATCCAGCAGTACGCCCGGGAGCCCATCTCGCTGGACCAGACCATCGGCGACGAGGGCGACAGCCAGCTCGGTGACTTCATCGAGGACTCCGAAGCCGTGGTAGCGGTGGACGCGGTCTCCTTCTCGTTGCTGCAGGACCAGCTGCAGCAGGTGCTGCAGACCCTGTCGGAACGCGAGGCCGGGGTGGTCAGGTTGCGGTTCGGTCTCACCGACGGGCAGCCGCGGACGCTGGACGAGATCGGACAGGTCTACGGGGTCACCCGGGAGCGGATCCGCCAGATCGAGTCCAAGACGATGTCCAAGTTGCGACACCCGTCACGTTCGCAGGTACTCCGGGACTACTTGGACTGACCAGTTCAGGACAACCCAATGTGTAACTTTGGTCACTTGGCGTCTACCAAACCCAGGTCATCACGGCGTTACCCGGCGGTGATCGTTGACGTGGCACCCTTGGTTCACGGCACACTGTGCCTACCAGGTGTGAGCCCGGTCCCCCGGGGGCACATCGGGAAGGCGGGGACCCCCGCCGGTGTTGGACGATGGGTGACAGACCGAAGAGTGTGTTCATCGGTGACGACCAGAGGAGGAAGGCGATGACCCCGACTCTCACGCCTCCGGAGACGGTGGATGCAGTAGGCGCCGATGAACGGTGCGACCGGTGCAACGCGGCCGGCAAACTACGGGTGACCTTGGCGGGCGGCAGCGAGCTGGTGTTCTGCGGACACCACGCCAACAAGTACGCCGACGATCTCGTCAAGATCGCGGTGCAGTTCAAGGCCGACCCTGAGTTCACTTGGCGTGGCGCCGATCTGATGGCCAACTGACACGACGAGACCACTGGACAGCGATGGCTGGGCCCCACCGGACGGTGGGGCCCAGCCCTTCTTTTTGCCTGCGCCAGCTGCTTATTCAACCAATTTGTTGCGAAGCTGCCCGGGATCAGCATAACCTCTTGTTCAACCAGAACGTTGAACAAGAGGGAGGTGCCGGGTGAGCGAGGACCGGTTGTCGCTGGTGTTCGCGGCGCTGGCCGACCCGACCCGCCGGGACATCGTCACCCGGCTGACCGACGGCGACGCCACCGTCAATCAACTGGCCGCGCCCTACGACATCTCGGTGCAAGCGGTCTCCCGGCACATCAAGGTGCTTGAGGACGCCGGCCTGGTCAGTCGCAGCCGGGACGCCCAGCGGCGGCCCTGCCACCTGGAAGCCGAGGTCTTCGACCTGATGTCCCGGTGGCTCGACCGGTACCGCCAACGGGCGGAGGAGCGGTTCAGCCGGCTGGACGCCGTTCTGGCGGCGCTGGACGACGACCAGCCGACCACCGACCGTCAAAGCACCCACGGAATCGACCCAAAACAGCAAGGAGCAGCGTGAAAGCCACGACCACGACCGGCGACCCGACCACCCGTACCCGCGTCGAGGCGCACCCCGACCTGCCCTCGATCCAGATCGTCCGCGACTTCGCCGCGCCCCGGGCCCGGGTGTTCCGCGCCTGGATCGACCCCGACCTGGTCACCCAGTGGCTCGGCCCGAAGGACCTGGAGCTGCGGATCGAACACTGGGACGGCCGCACCGGCGGCAGCTACCGCTACACGAACTGGCGCGACGGCGAACAGATCGCCGGATTCTACGGTTCCTTCCACGAGGTACGCCCCGACGAGCGGCTGGTGCAGACCTTCACCTACGACGGGGTGCCTGACGGGGTCAGCCTGGACACCGCCACCTTCGAGGACCTGCCCGATGGCGGCACTCGGGTCACCGTACTGTCGCTGGTCGAGAACCTGGTCGCCCGCGACCAGATGCTGGCCAGCGGGATGGAGCACGGCGTCCGCGAGGGGTACGAGAAGCTGGACCACCTGCTGGCGACCGGCTGACCGGCACCTGCCCGGATCACAGCGTCTGCACCGTCGCGATCCGCTCCTCCAGCTGCTCGATGGTGGCCTGCGCACTCGGCGGGCCGCCGCACCGCCGCCGCAACTCGGCGTGGATCTTGCCGTGCGGCAGTCCGGTGCGGTGGTGGTGCGCGGCGACCAGGGCGTTCAGCTGACGGCGCAGGGTGATCCGCCGCTCCCCGGCCGTCGGTGCACGTTCCGCCGGCCGGGCGGCGGGTACCGGTTGATCCGTCGACCGGGCCCGCCGCTGCGCGGCGATCTGCTCGGCCTGCCTACGGTTCAGCAGCACCGTGACCTGATCGGGGGTGAGCAGGCCGGGCAGGCCGAGGTACTCCTCCTCCTCGGCGGTGCCGGCCTGGGCGCCGGTGCCGAACGAGGCGCCGTCGAAGATCACCTGGTCCAGCTCGGCGGTGGCGGACAGCGCCTCGAACCGCTTCTCCAGCTCCCCGCTGGCCTGCTCGTTGCGCTGGGCGCGCTCCAGCAGGTCGTCGTCGAAGCCCTCCCGCTTCTTGGCCGCCCCGATCACATGGTCCCGCTCGGCCTCCATCTCGCTGGCCAGCCCGAGCAGGTGCGGGACGCTGGGCAGGAACACCGTCGCCGACTCCCCCGGCCGGCGGGCCCGGACGAACCGGCCGATCGCCTGGGCGAAGTACAGCGGCGTCGAGGCGCTGGTCGCATAGACCCCGACGGCCAGCCGGGGGATGTCCACCCCTTCGGAGACCATCCGGACCGCCACCATCCAGCGCTGCTCGGACCGGGCGAACGCGGCGATCCGGGCCGACGCGCCGGCGTCGTCGGAGAGCACCACCGCGGCCTTCTCCCCGGTGAGCCGCTCCAGCAGCCGGGCGTACGAGCGGGCCGCCGCCTGATCGCTGGCGATGACCAGACCGCCGGCGTCGGACATGCCACCGTCGCGCAGGAAGGTGAGCCGGGCGTCGGCCGCGCGCAGCACCGCCGGCATCCAGTCGCCGGCCGGATCCAAGGCGGTCCGCCAAGCCTGGGCGACGAGGTCCTGGGTCATCGGCTCGCCCAGCCGGGCGGCGAGCTCGTCCCCGGCGCTGGTCCGCCACCGGGTCTCCCCCGAATAGGCCAGGAACAGTACCGGCCGGACCACCCCGTCGCGCAACGCGTCGGAGTAGCCGTAGATGCTGTCCGCCCGGGACCTCGGCAGGCCGTCGCCGCCCGCTTCGTAACGCACGAACGGGATCGGGTTGTCGTCCGAGCGGAACGGCGTACCGGTGAGCATCAGCCGGCGGACCGCCGGCTCGAACGCGGCCTTGATCCCGTCGCCCCAGGACCGGGAATCACCCGCGTGGTGGATCTCGTCGAGGATGACCAGCGTCCGCCGGGTCATCGTGCGCCGCCGATGCACCTGGGGAGCCATCCCGACCTGGGCATAGGTGACCACCGCGCCGTGAAAATCGGCGGCCGAGTGCAGGTCGGCGTTGCGGAACGCGGCGTCGAGCTGGATGCCGACCCGGCCGGCCGCCGCCGCCCACTGGGTCTTCAGGTGCTCGGTCGGTGCGACCACGGTGACCGCCTCGACGGTGCCGTCGGCCAGCAACTCGGCCGCGATCCGCAGCGCGAACGTGGTCTTACCGGCACCCGGCGTGGCGACGGCGAGGAAGTCCTCGCTGCGCCGGCGCAGATACTCCACCAGTGCCCGGCGCTGCCAACCGCGCAGCGCCGGGAACGTGTCGACCGTCGGCATGGTGGTCGGCACGCGAACCCCTTTCCCCCGTGATCGGACCCGGACCAGCCGGCGATCACGGAACCGTCTACCCGCTCGTCCGGCGGCCGTGACCGGAGTGCGGTCGACGGCCACGAAAAGGCCCTCGCGGCCGGTGGACGCGAAGGCCGATCGGAGTCCGGCTCAGCCGGTCATCGACTCGTAGATCTCCTTGCACCGGGGACAGACGGGTGATCCGGGTTTCGGCGTACGGGTCACCGGGAAACGCTCGCCGCACAGTGCGATCACGAAGGTGCCCATGACGGCGCTCTCGGCGATCTTGTCCTTGCGGACGTAGTGGAACATCTCCGGGCCGTTGTCGGCGTCGGCATCCTTGACCTCGGGACGCTCAAGAACCTCGGTAGTCACGTCGTCTCCCACCTCCAGGCTGAGAGTCTGGCAGTTTGTGGCGTACGGGTCCAACGTCCGGCACGACCCCCGCCCCGTACCGTGGTGATCATGGCAGAATCCGCAGGCCGCACCGGGCCGTTGCACTACGACATCCAGTACGGCGCCGAGGTGGCCGACGCCCGCCGGGACGGACGGGCCATCGTCGCCCTGGAAAGCACCATCATCGCACACGGCCTGCCGCGACCCGACAATCTGCGGGTCGCCCGCGAGATCGAGGCCGCGGTACGGGCCACCGGCGCGGTGCCGGCGACCATCGGCATGCTCGGCGGGCGGCTGGTGGTCGGGCTGGACGACGCCGAGCTCACCCGGCTGGCCGGCTCCGACACCGTCGCCAAGCTCTCCGCCCGGGACCTGGCGCTGGCCGCGGCGAGCGGCGTGGACGGGGCGACGACGGTCGCCGCCACCAGTGTGGTCGCGGCGGCGGCCGGGATCGGCGTGTTCGCCACCGGCGGGCTCGGCGGGGTGCACCGGGAGGCGGCGCAGACCTTCGACGAGTCGGCTGACCTGGTCACCCTGGCCGGTACGCCGATCACCGTGGTCTGCGCCGGGGTGAAGTCGATCCTGGACGTGGCGGCCACCCTGGAGCGGCTGGAGACCCTCGGTGTGGCGGTCGCCGGCTACCGCAGCCGGCGGTTCCCCGGCTTCTTCGTCACCGACAGCGGCCACGACCTGCACTGGTCGCTCGACTCGCCGGAGCACGTCGCCGAGGTGATCCGGGCCCGGCGTCGGCACGGCTTCGGCGGGGGCGCGCTGGTGGTGGCGCATCCGCTGCCGCCGCAGGAGCAACTGGATCCGGGCCTGCACGACACCACCCTGGCCACCGGGCTGGCCCGGATGGCCGAGGCAGGCGTCACCGGCAAGGAGGTCACCCCGTTCCTACTGGCGCACTTCCACTCGGCCACCGCGGGTGCCAGCCTGGCGGTGAACATCCGGATCATCCTGCGCAACGCCGACCTCGCCGGGCGGATCGCCGTGGCGGCGGCGGAGGCGGAGGCCGCCCACGCGGCGGAGTTCGCCGGTGCCGCAGAGCCGACCGGCACGGCGGGGTGACCGGCCGCAGGCTGACCGGCGACGCGATGGCCCTCAGTCGGCCGCGCCCCGGCCGGGTCCTGGTCGTCGGCGACCTGGTCACCGACGTGGTGGCCGTGCTCACCGCTCCGTTGGCGGCCGGTTCGGACACGGCGGGCGGGATCCGGTTCACCGGCGGCGGCCAGGCCGCCAACACCGCGGCCTGGCTGGCCGCGCACGGCGTACCGGTGACGTTGGTGGCGGCGGCCGGCGACGACGCCCTCGGGGACATCCGGCTGGCCGAGCTGGCCGCGGCCGGGGTCGACCTCGCGGTACGGCGCTGTCCGGACACGGCGACCGGCACGGTGATCGTGCTCGCCCACGGTGAGCAGCGCTCGATGGTCGCCGACCGGGGTGCCAACCTGTCGCTGCGGGCCGGTGACGTCGACGCCGCCGTGTCGCTGTTTCCCGACGCGACACACCTGCACCTGTCCGGCTACCCGCTGCTGCACCCGGGCAGCCGGGAGGCGGGCCGGCACGCGCTGGTCGCCGCCCGGTCGCGCGGCATGTCGACCAGCGTCGACGCGGCGTCGGCGGCTCCGCTGCTGGCCGCCGGACCGGCGAGGTTCCTCGACTGGGTACGCGGGACCGACCTGCTGCTGGCCAACCTCGACGAGGCCACGGCGCTGGGGCTGGCCGACGGGCTGCCGGAACCGGCGCCGGTCCGGCGGCTGGTGGTCAAGCGGGGCTCCGGTGGAGCCGTCTGGCACGAGCCGTCGACGGCGGTATCGGAGGCGGCGGTGGTCGTGTCGGAGGCGGTGGCGACGACCGTGCCGGTGGTCGACCCGACCGGCGCCGGTGACGCCTTCGCCGCAGGGCTACTCGCCGCCTGGCTCACCGGCGATGATCCGGTGACCGCGCTGGCCGCCGGTGGGCGGGCGGGCGCGACCGCGGTGGGGGTGGTCGGTGCCCGGCCGGTTCGCCGCGTCGGGTCAGGGCTCGACGTCGATGACGCGGGCCGGTGACGGCGTGGTCGGCACCGCGCCGACCTGCGCCGGGCCGCCCCGTGGAGTGGGTTGGCGCCGCTGGTTGCGCATCCGGTGCCGGTCCTTCGGCGGCCGGTCGTTGGCGAGCAGCACGGCCAGCCACGGCACCAGGATCATGCCGACCGCGCAGATCGGCAGCCAGAGCCAGAGCAACGGCGCCTCGCTGGTCACCAGGACCGCGCCGACGATCAGACAGATGCCCCGGATCGACATCATCAGCACGTACCGACGTTGCCGGCCGCGCAGTTGGTCTCCCGGGCTCGGTTCGGCGTCGGTGATCACGGTGGGTTGCCCAGCGGTCCGTCGCACCGTGCCTCCTCCTGTCGCGTACCGCCAATCGTCGCACCTGCCGGCGCAGGTCGCCGAACGCCCAGCCGCAGATGTGACCGACCCACCAGCCGACGGACGTGACCGGCGGTGGCCGGTCGGTCAGCCCTTGGCCGCCTTCGCCGCCGCCTTCATCTGCTGCTTGTGTTCCCGGACCCGGACCAGGGAGTCCTCGTCGACGATGTCGGCCACCGAGACGTGCGCCCCGTCCCGGCCGAACTCGCCGGCCGCTTCCCGCCAGCCCGCCGGCTGTACGCCGAACCGCTTGCCGAGCAGCGCCAGGAAAATCTGCGCCTTCTGCTTGCCGAAGCCGGGCAGCTCGCTGATCCGGGCCAACGCGGTCGCCCCGTCCGGGGCGTCGGTCCAGATCCGGGCCGGGTCGTTGTCGTACCGGTCGACGACGATCCGGCAGACCTGCTGCACCCGTGCGGCCATCGCCTTCGGGAACCGGTGCAGCGCTGGCCGCTGTGCGAAGACCGCGATCAGCTCCTCAGGGTCGTACTCGGCGAGTTCGCGGGCGTCCGGCTGGTGCCCCAGCCGCAGACCCAGGTCGTAAGGCGCGGAGAAGGCGCGCTCCAGCGGCACCTGCTGATCCAGGACCATCGCGACGACCAGCGCCAGCGGGCTGCGCCGCAGCAACTCGTTGGCGTCCGCGTCGATGGGCAGCGAAAGGCTCATCCGCGTATCCTGCCCGATCGGAGCAGATCGTCCGGCGACGACCCGCCCCGCCGGGCAGGATGGGCCAGGATTAGTCAGGCGACCGGGCAGGATGGCAACGTGACCGACGACATGACCGATTATCCCGCGCTGCTCCACGCGGCCGGGATCGACCAGTTGCGAACCGCGCTCACCGCGGCCCGGTTCACCTCCACCGGGATCGCCGAGCGGCTGGGGCCACAGGCCACCTCCGCCGTGGCCCGCAACGACCACCGGGAAGCGCTACGACGCACCGCCGACGGTGATCCGCTCGCCACCCTGATCCGCCTGTTCGTCTGCGCCCAGACCGAGCCGGCCGACACCGTCGCCGCCGCGCTGGCGCCGCTGCCGCTTGCCGACGCGCTCGCCGCCGGACTGGTGGAGCAGTCACCGGACGGACCCGGGCTGCGGCAGGGCGTCGACCTGGAGCCGTACGGTGACGCCTGGTGGGTGATCTCGGACGTGCCGTCGCACCTGCGGGCGGGCCACCCGCTCGCCGCCGATCATGTCCTCGGCATCGGTGGCTCGTCGACCACCCTGGCCGGTGCGGTGCACCGGCGGCCGGTCGGCGCGGCGCTGGATCTCGGCACCGGCTGCGGCGTACAGGCGCTGCACCTGGCCGGCCACGCCGACAGCGTCACCGCGACCGACCTGTCGGCCCGGGCGCTGCGGTTCGCCGCCACCACCGCCGCGCTCAACGGCCAACAGTGGGAGCTGCTGCACGGTGACCTGACCGCGCCGGTCGCCGGTCGCCGGTTCGACCTCGTGGTCAGCAACCCGCCGTTCGTGGTCGGGCCGGGCACCGCCACCCACACGTACCGCGACTCTGGCCGGATCGGCGACGGAGTCTGTGCCGAACTCGCCGCCGCCGCCCCGGATCTGCTCGCCGACGGCGGCACCATGCACTACCTGGCGAACTGGATGCACGTCGCCGGGGAGGACTGGACCGAACGGGTCGCGGGCTGGCTGGCCGGTTCCGGGCTGGACGGCTGGGTGATCCAGCGGGAGGTCGCCGACCCGGTCTCCTACGTCAATCTGTGGCTGGCCGACGCCAGCGAGGGCCCGGACGCACACCGGGCGGCCGCCTGGCTCGACTGGTTCGACGCGCAGAAGGTCGAGGCGGTCGGCTTCGGTCTGGTCACCCTGCGCCGTAGCGGACACGCAGACCCGGTGGTCCGGGTCGAGGAGCTGCGCCAGCAGGTGGCACCGCCGCTGGGCGACCGGGTCGACGAGTGGTTCGCCCGGCAGGACTGGCTGCGCGCCCGCGACGCCGCCGGTCTGCTCGACGCCCGCTACCGGGCCGCCGACGGGCTGCGACTGCAGCAGGAGGCCGGCATCGGGGACGACGGCTGGGCGGTCGACCGGCAGACCGTCACGTTGACCGGTGGGCTGCGCTGGACCGAGGAGATCGATCCGCTGGTGCTGGCGGTGGTCGGCGGGTGCACCGGTCGGTTGCCGATGCGCGAGCAGTTGTCGCTGCTGGCGCTCGCGCACGACGTGCCCGAGCACGAGCTTGCCGAGGCCGCCGTGCCGGTCCTGGCCCGGCTGGTCGAACGCGGCATCCTGTTGCCGGAGTGACCGGCGGCGGTGTAATCGGCCGGCCGACGCGACCAGCCGGCCGACGCGACCAGCCGGGTGGCCGGTGTGGCAGGCTGGCCGGTGTGCGGGCGGTGGTGCAGACGGTCGGTCGGGCCTCGGTGACGGTCGACGGCGAAGTGGTCTCGGCGATCGGCCCCGGTCTGCTGGTGCTGCTCGGGGTGACCCACACCGACACGGTCACGACCGCCGCCGAGCTGGCCCGCAAGATCTACGAGCTGCGGATCTTCCCGCCTGATCCGCACGGTGAGGGCTCCGCCGAGCGTTCCGCCGCGCAGCTGGCCGCGCCGGTCCTGGTGGTCAGCCAGTTCACCTTGTATGGCGACGCGCGCCGGGGGCGACGGCCGAGCTGGTCCGCCGCCGCCCCGGCGGAGCTGGCCGAGCCACTGGTGACGGCGGTGGTCGAGGCACTGGCCGCGCGGGGCGCGACAGTACGCACCGGACGGTTCCGGGCGCACATGCAGGTGGAGAGCGTCAACATCGGACCGCAGACCATCCTCCTGGAACTGTGACGTCACTGTCAGCAACCGCCAGCCGGTGTACGGCAACGGTCAGGTCCCGAATTCATGCCACCTGGTCCCCGGCTAACCGTGACTTCACGCCCTACCCGGCAAGCTGGTTGTCACCAGCGGCAGTCCGCTGCTGGCTCACCACTTGTCGACGCGGGGAGGCGACTGAGAGTGGTCACACGTACCATCGAAGACGACATCGACACCACCGTCCAGGTCACCACCGACGGTCAGCACGACCTTGACGCCACCGACGACCGCGGCGCTTCGGCCGATCTGGTCCGCGCATACTTGAACGGGATCGGACGCACCAAGCTGCTCACCGCCGTGCAGGAGGTGCTGCTGGCCAAGCGGATCGAGGCCGGGCTGTTCGCCGAGGAGAAGCTCGCCGGGCCCGGCCGGCTGTCCGCGCAGCTGCGCGCCGACCTGGGCGTCGTCGCCGCCGAGGGCCGCGCCGCCAAGGACCACCTGCTGGAGGCGAACCTGCGGCTGGTGGTCAGCATCGCGAAGCGGTACACCGGTCGGGGGATGGCCTTCCTCGACCTGATCCAGGAGGGCAACCTCGGCCTGATCCGCGCCGTCGAGAAGTTCGACTACGCCAAGGGCTACAAGTTCTCCACCTACGCGACCTGGTGGATCCGCCAGGCCATCACCCGTGCCATGGCCGACCAGGCCCGCACCATCCGGATCCCGGTACACATGGTCGAGCAGGTCAACCGGATGGTACGGGCCCGTCGTGACCTGTCGGCGACGCTGGGGCGGGAGCCGACGATCGGCGAGATCGCCGCCGCCATGTCGGTGCCCGAGTTCCAGGTGATCGAGCTCATCTCCTACGACCGGGAGCCGGTCAGCCTGGACCAGACCGTCGGCGAGGACGGCGAGAGCGCCCTCGGCGATTTCGTCGCCGCCGTCGACCCGCGCGAGCAGGGCGGGGAGTCCGCGTCCGAGGGCAAGCTGCGCAACGAGGTGGAGATTGTCCTGTCCACCCTGTCCCAGCGGGAGCAGGCGGTGATCCGGCTGCGGTTCGGGCTGGACGACGGCCGGCAGCGCACCCTCGACGAGGTGGGCCGGGAGTTCGGCCTGTCCCGGGAGCGGATCCGGCAGATCGAGAAGGTCACGCTGCTCAAGCTGCGGCACCCGTCGCGGGCGCAGCGGCTGGAGACGTACGCCGGCTGACCAGGGGGACAGCCGGTCCATCGGGGGCGGCGGCCGGTCGCGGGCCGGTACGGTCAGAGCCGGCGCGGGCCGGTGTCCGGACGGGCGTCCGGCGACCCGATCACGACGCTGGCGTGCAGCACCGTCAGCCCGCCCGGTCGGGCCAGGACCGGGTTGAGCCGTAACCGGTGGACCTGCGGCTGCTCGTCGGCGAGCCGCCCCACCCGCAGCAGCAGATCGACCAGGGCGGCCCGGTCCACCGGGCCGGCTCCCCGGTAGCCGGACAGCAGCGGCGCCGCCCGGGGTTCGTCGACCAGCCCGGCCGCGTCCCGGTCGGTCAGCGGCGCGGCCCGCCAGGCCCGGTCACCCAGCAGATCGGTCGCCACGCCGCCAAGCCCGAAACCGACCACCGGGCCGAAGGTCGGGTCGGTGGTCGACTCGACCACGCAGGCGACGCCGGGCGGCACCATCCGTTGGATCAGCACCTGCGCGCCGAACTGGGTCGCGACGTCGCGGTACGCCCGTTGCACCGCGTCCACGGTGGCCAGGTCCAGCCGTACCGCGCCGAGGTCCAACCGGTGTCGCAGCCCGTCCGCCGCGGCCTTGAGCACGACCGGCAGGCCGAGCCGCCGCGCGGCGGCCACCGCCTGGTCGACCGAGGCGGCCGGGATCGAGTCGACCACCTCGATGCCGTACCCGGCGAGCAGCCCGACCGGGTCGACCGGGTCGACGGTCAGCGCGGCACCGGCCGCAGCCGGATCGATCCCGGCCGGGTCCGGCACCGTACCGGGTGGCTCGCGCAGCCAGTCGGCGTAGTCGGCGACCCGGGCCAGCGCCCGGACCGACTCCTCCACCGACGGGTAGGTGGGCACCCCGGCCGGCGGCTGGCCGACCAGCAGCGTCGCGACCGTCGGCTTGTCACCGGCGAGTGCGACGCTGGCCAACGCCGAGGTGAAGTCGGCGTCCTCGTCCGCCAACTGGTTGGGCAGCGGCGGCGCGAACACCACCACCAGGGCGTCCACGGCGGCATCGACGGCGGCGTCGGCGAGCGCGTCGGCGAACTCGTGCGCGCCGGCTTCGGGCGCGACGGTACGCGGGTAGTCGGCCGCCACGGTGAGCCGCTGCGCCCGGCAGGCCGCCGCGGCCAGCGTGGTCAACGCCGACGAGTTGCCGACCACGGCCACCCGCCGGCCCACCGGCAGCGGCTGGTTGGCCAGCAGGGTGCCGACGTCGAACATCTCCGCGACCGTGTCGACCCGGATCACCCCGGACCGGGCGAACAGCCGGGTCACCGCTGCGGCGTCCGGGCCCTGCTCGACGGGTGCCGTCGAGCCGGCGCCGGAGGCCAACGCCACCACCGGTTTGGTGCGCCCGATCCGGCGGGTCAGCCGGGCGAACTTGCGGGGATTGCCGAACGTCTCCAGGTACAGCAGGATCACGTCGGTGCCGGGGTCGTCCTGCCAGTACTGCAGCAGGTCGTTGCCGGAGACGTCGGCCCGGTTGCCGGCCGACACGAACGTCGACAACCCGAGCCCACGCCGGTCCGCCTCGGCGAGCAGCGCCACGCCGAGCGCACCGGACTGGCTGAAGAAGCCGACCCGGCCAGCCGGCGGAAGCTGCGGCGCCAGCGTCGCGTTGAGCCGGATCCGCTGGTCGGTGTTGGCCACACCGAGACAGTTCGGGCCGACCACCCGCAGCCCGGCCACGTGTGCGGTACGGATCAGTTCCCGCTGGGCGGCGGCGCCGGCCGGGCCGGACTCGGCGAACCCGGCCGAGATGACCACGACGCCGTGGGCACCGGCCGCGGCGGCGTCGGCGACCACGGCCGGCACCGCGTCCGGCGCCACCGCGACGACCGCCAGGTCGACCGGGTGGCCGGCGTCGGCCGCCCGACGGTACGCGGGCAGCCCGCCGATGCGGTCGACCGCCGGATGCACCGGGACCACGTCCCCGGTGAACCCGCCGTCGCGCAGGTGACCGAGGACCGCCGCGCCGACCCCCTGGCCGGTGGCGCTGGCACCGTAGACGGCGACCCCCCGGGGGGTCAGCAGCCGGGCGATCGACCGGGCCTCGGCGCTGTGTTCGCGGCTCCACTGCACCTGCAGGGACGCCTCCGTCGGGGCGATCGGGAAGCTCAGGTGGACCACACCGTCGGCGTACCGGCGGCGGACCTGGAAACCGGCGTCGGCGAAGACCCGCAGCATCGGCGCGTTGACCGGCAGCACCTCGGCGACGAAGGAGGTGACGCCTTCGGATCGGGCTGCGGCGGCAAGGTGCTCCAGCAGCACCGAGCCGACGCCCCGGCCCTGATGGGCGTCCTCGACGACGAACGCGAC
This sequence comes from Micromonospora sp. ABR4_055, assembly GCF_056160425.1. Lineage (NCBI taxonomy): Bacteria > Bacillati > Actinomycetota > Actinomycetes > Micromonosporales > Micromonosporaceae > Micromonospora > Micromonospora sp. ABR4_055. The sequence goes on along the minus strand of NZ_JBSWXD010000046.1, from coordinate 21,557 downwards.
CTCGGCTTCGGGCGAGCCCGGACCCATCCGGTCGTAGCGGCCGACCGCGAAGATCCGGTCACCGGAGACCACCACGAACGCCTCCCGGTCGTGGTGGTCGACGTTGACGAAGCGCGCCAGGTCGCGGTCGGGGATCCGCGGGTACGGGGAGAAGTACCGCAGGTAGCGGGTGCGGTCGGAGAACCGGGCGTGCATCGCGACGATCGCGTCGCCGTCGTCCGGGCGGATCTGCCGCAGGTGGACGGTGGTGCCGTCGCGCAGCAGCACGTCAGCCGATCGGTCCATGGTCAGTCCCGGGGGTCGTGCGGATCGAGTCCGTGCAGTGGGAAGACCGCCCGGCGGGTCGCCATGATCGCCCGGTCGATCGGGTCCGGGTCACCGGCCGGCTGCCACGGCTGGAAGTCCAGGTCGGCCTCGTCGGTCATCCGCAGCGGGACCTGCCGGCCGGGACAGCGGGCGGCGGCCAGCTTTCGCCACCGGGGTGGAGTCAGCGTGGCCGGGTCGATCGGCGCGCCGGTGGCGATCGCCAGCAGATGGGTCCAGGCCCGGGGCACCACCTCGACCAGGGCGTACCCGCCACCACCGGTGGCGACCCAGCGGCCGCCGCAGTGCTCGTCGGCGAGGGCCCGCAGCGCCAGGTACGCGGCCCGCTGGCCGTCGACGCTGAGCCCCAGGTCGGCCAGCGGGTCGAGCCGGTGCGCGTCCGCCCCGCACTGGGTGACGAGCAGCTGCGGCTGGAAGGCCCGCAGCAGCGACGGCACCACGGCGTGGAACGCGCGCAGCCAGCCCCGGTCGGCGGTGCCGGACGGCAACGCGACGTTCACCGCGCTGCCCTGCGCGCCGGGGCCACCCACCTCGTCGGGGAAACCGGTGCCGGGGAACAGCGACAGCGGCGTCTCGTGCAGGCTGACGGTGAGCACCCGCGGGTCGTCGTAGAACATCTCCTGCACCCCGTCGCCGTGGTGCACGTCGATGTCGACGTACGCGATCCGTTCGGCACCGAGGTCGAGCAGCCGGGCGATGGCCACCGCCGGGTCGTTGTACACGCAGAACCCGGCGGCCCGGCCGGGCATCGCGTGGTGCAGCCCTCCGGAGACGTTGACCGCCCGCCGTACGTCGCCGCGCCAGACCGCCTCGGCAGCGGCCATCGTGGCGCCGGCCACCAACGCGCTGGCGTCGTGCATCCCGGCGAACGTCGGATTGTCCGGGGTGCCGAGGCCGTACCCAGAGAAAAACGGGTCGTCGTGGGCGACCCGGACGGCGTCGAGGTAGTCGGCCCGGTGCACCCGGGTGAGCGCCACGTCGTCGGCCGGCTCCGGGGCGAGCAGCCGCACCCCGGGGCGGTCCAGCAGGCCGTACTCGCGGGCCAACGCGATGGTCAGCTCGACCCGTACCGGGTCCAGCGGGTGGTCACCGAGGTCGTACGCCAGCAGGCGCTCGTCCCAGACCACCAGCGTCGCGTCGGTACCGCCCACCGCCGGTTGCTGACTCGTCCCGTCCGACATCTGACTCGTCCCGTCCGACATCTGGCCATCGTCGCACGCACCCGGCCGCCCTGGGCCTGATGGACAGCCCGGCCGGTAGCGGCCGCGGGTCAGCCGGGCTCTGGCCCGGTGGCGACCGGTCGGGCCGGGTCGGTGATCCACTCGCTCCACGATCCCGGGTACAGCGCCGCGTCGGTGCGGCCGACGCGGTGCAGGGCGAGCACCGTGTGCGCGGCGGTCACCCCCGACCCGCAGTACGCCGCGACCGGGGCCTGCGGCCGCAGCCCGGCACCGGTGAAACGGTCCCGCAGCGTGCCGGCGTCGTGCAGCAGCCCGGCGTCGTCGAGGTGCAGCGTGGTCGGCAGATTCACGGCGCCGGGGATGTGCCCGGCCACCGGGTCGACCGGCTCGTGCTCGCCCCGGTACCGGGCGTCGGCGCGGACATCGATCAGCAGCCCGCCCTGCCGGGGCAGCCGGCCGGCGGCGTCCGCGTCGAGCACCGGCAGACCTCCCGGGCGTACCGTGACGTCGCCGGGCGGCGGTACCGGCACGTCGGCGGTGACCGGCTGGCCGGCCGCCGCCAGCCAGGCGGGGTAGCCGCCGTCGAGCGCCCAGGTCGGCCGGTGCCCGGCCCAGCGCAGCGTCCACCAGGCGCGGGCGGCGGCGAGACCGTCGCCACCGTCGTAGACGACGACCGGGTGCCCGGTGCGTACCCCGGCCCGGCGCAGCGCCCGCTGCAGCGTCTCCGGGTCGGGCAGCGGGTGCCGGCCACCGGTGCCCGGTGGGCCGCACAGCTCGGCGTCCAGGTCGACGAAGACCGCGCCGGGCAGGTGGGCGGCGACGTAGTCGTCACGGCCCGGCGGGCCGACGAGCCGCCAGCGCACGTCCAGCAGGGTCGGCGGGCGCCCACCGGCCAGCGCGGCGGCGAGCCCGGTGACGGCGACGGTAGGGTCTGCGGTATCGAACACCATCCCAGTCAACACCATGCGGGGCTGCACCTGTCCCCTGCCGATCGTCCGTTCCGGCTGGTTATCGGCGCTGCAAGGTAGGATTGAACGCTGGAGGGCAGCTGACCGTGAATGATCTTGTCGATACCACAGAGATGTATCTGCGCACCATACTTGAGCTCGAGGAAGAGTCGGTGCCGCCGCTGCGTGCCAGGATCGCCGAGCGGCTGCACCAGAGCGGCCCCACCGTCAGCCAGACGGTCGCCCGGATGGAGCGCGACGGGCTGCTCACCATCGAGGACGACCGTAACCTGCGACTCACCGAGCTGGGCCGGGCCCAGGCGGTCTCGGTGATGCGCAAGCACCGGCTCGCCGAGCTGCTACTGGTCAACGTCATCGGCATGCCCTACGAGGAGGCCCACGAGGAGGCCTGCCGTTGGGAGCACGTGATGAGCGACGCGGTCGAGAAGAAGGTCTACGACCTGCTCAACCGGCCGACCCGGTCGCCGTACGGCAACCCGATCCCCGGCCTGGACGCGCTGGGTGACGGCCCGACGGAGCTGGCGAATCCGGACATCAGCCCGGACACCGAGCGAAACCTGGCGTTCCCCGGCCTGACCGGCACGGTCGTGGTCCGGCGGATCTGCGAGAGCGTGCAGACCAACGCCGACGTGCTGCGCCAGTTGCACGCCGCCGGGGTGGATCCGGGGGCGACGGTCACCGTGGCGCAGGAACGCGACGGGGTGACCATCGACCGGTCCGGCGACAAGATCCACCTGCCGCGCGAGGTCGCGTCCCGGGTGTTCGTCGCGGCCGCCGACCACGGACGGACACTGGCCGGCGCGGCCGCCTGAGCACCAACCCGCGGCCTGAGCACCAACCCGCGGCCGCCGGAGCACCAACCGGCCGGCGGTGCGCCACGCACCCCCGGCCGGTCACTTCGTCCTGCGGCCGGTCACTTCTTGCGGTTGTCGTGCACCACCCGGGCCAGCTCGACCATCTTGGGCGCCAGCTCCACGGCGGACAGTTCGTCGTCACCGGGAGCGAACGTCCAGCGCAGGCTGATCAGCTTCGGGTCCCCGGTGATCCAGTTGACCTCCAGTGCCGCCCCGTACCCGGTGTCCGGGTCCGGCTTGACCGGGATCCAGTAGGCGGCCTTGCCGAGATCCTTGATCTCCTTGGCACCGACCGGGGCGACGTCGTCGGCGAAGACCGACGCGCTCGCCTTGGTGTCCGAGATGGAGACCATCAGGTCGGGCAGCGGCTCCTCGGCCGGCCGCAGCACACACGACTGCGTCTTGTCGTGCTTGTTGGCCGCCGCCACCTCGAACCGGAACCCGACGGTCTGCTCGACCACGTCGAAGTCGAGCACCGTGCATGCCCCGCCGGACTCGGCGGCCGGCGGACGGGGCACCTCCGGGTACGGCTCGACCGGGCTCGGCGACGGACTGGCCTGGGCCGGGTCGTCCGGGGCGGGGTTCTCGGTGGCCACCGCTCGGCCGGAGCACCCGGCGGCGAGCAGCAGCAGGATCAGCCCGGCGCCGGACAGACGCAGCCGAACGCCCACAGTGACCTCCCACGGTCAGGCCGGTCGAAAAGGCGGATTGTTCGTCGCACACCGTACGGCCTCCGCCGCCGCCGCGAAAGCCCGCCACCCGCGCCGGCCGCGCCGCGTAGGAGATCCTCGGCATCACCGCAGATACGGGCAGTGCCGGCAACCCTGGTCACAGCAGGTGCCCCGACGGGCCAGGAACGCCGCGGTCAGCACGAACAGCCCAGTGTCCGGGTCAAGGTAGCCGGCCTGGTCGGCGTCGAGCGCCGCCGCGTGTGCGGCCAGCACCGCCGCCCGGTGCGGGTGGTCGGCTGGCAGCCGCGCCGGATGCGGTTCGGTGAGGGGGCGGTCCGCCAGCGGCAGACGCCTCCCCCGCTGCCGTGCCATGCCGGTGACCTTACGCAGGCCGCCGGTGTGGTAACACTCGTGGGTCCCACCGCGCCGTGACGGCGCGGCCACCGACCCGAACGGACCACCGATGACCTCGTACGCCCTGCTGATCCACCCGTCGGCGAACCGGGTGTACGCCGAGTCGGCGGTCGGGCTGGCCGCCGCCGAGCTGGGTGTCTTCGCCGACCGGGCACTCGGCGGCCGGGTGGACGACGTCGCGGTCACCACGATCGGCGGGCTGCCGTACGTCACCTTCACCGGCGTCGACCTGACCGACCGGGACCTGTCGGTACTGGCGAACCTGTCCGCCAGGTACGCGTTCTTCGCCCGCGACGGCGACCTGCTGCGGCCACTGGAGGTGACCGGCCGGGACCGCTTCGACAGCGATCTGATCACCATCCCGAAGTACGCCGGCAAGACCAACGAGCAGTTCACCAAGCTGCTGCTGAACGTGACCGTGCTGGCCACCGCTGACCGGGTCGGCACGGCTGGGACCATCGGCACCGGCGGGACCGCCGTTGCCGCCGGGGCGGCGGCCGGGCCGCTCGGCCCGGACTCGCCGCCGCTGCGGGTCCTCGATCCGATGTGCGGCCGGGGCACCACGCTCAACCAGGCGATGATGTACGGCTGGCACGCCGCCGGGGTGGAGATCGACGGCAAGGACTTCGAGGTGTACGCCAACTTCATCCGTACCTGGTTGAAGCACAAGCGGCTCAAGCACTCGGCCGAGATCGCACTGGTGCGGCGCAACCGGGCCGTGCTGGGCCGGCGGCTGGCGGTCACCCTGGCGGCCAGCAAGGACGACCACCGGGCCGGGCGGACCGTCGACCTGACGATGGTGCACGCCGACACCCGCCGCAGCCGGGAGGTGTTCCGGGCCGGCAGCTTCGACGCCATCGTCACCGACGCGCCGTACGGGGTGCAGCACGGCACCCGCGGTCAGGCGGACCGGTTGACCCGCGATCCGCTGGGTCTGCTGGCTGAGGCGCTGCCGGGTTGGGTGGCGCTGCTGCGCCCCGGTGGGGCGCTCGGCATCTCCTGGAACACCCTGGTCGCCGCCCGCGACGACCTGGCCGCGCTGCTGGTCAAGGCGGGCCTGGAAGTGGCCGACGGTCCGGGGTACGGCAGCTTCGCCCACCGGGTCGACCAGGCGATCGTCCGGGACCTGATCGTGGCCCAAAGAGCCTGACAAACGCCAATTCCTGACACGATCGACAGTTTGTCAATAACGGACAGAATGATCGACCATGTGACCAGCATCACACCTCGATATCGACAGCTCTCTTCATTGCCCTGCCACTCCTTGATACCTTCTGAATAGCAGATGACGGCACGCAGATGCGGACACCTCACGCAGATGCGGACACCACCGGAATCAGCATCTGACAATGTGCCGGCTCAGCAAACCACAGTTTGCCCAGCATCCGACGCCAGCGCCACAGAAGCGCCGCCTGGTGAACCACGGGGGATCATCGTGTCTTTCGAGCTGTGGAATCCAGCCACCTACGATGCGCTGCGGCGCCAACTCATCCCGTCGTTCGACCTGTTGTACGGCAGCGCATCCAGTGCCGTGCAGATGTCGGTGCCGGGCCGGCCACAGATCCTGGACCTGGGCGCGGGAACCGGGCTGCTCAGCGCCGCCCTGCTCGCCCGCATCCCAGATGCGACCATCACTCTCGTCGACCATTCAGAACGGATGCTCGCGCAGGCCAGACAACGGTTCGACGGCGACGGCCGAGCCAGTTTCGCGGTTCAGGGACTGATGGATCCGTTGCCGACAGGACCGTACGACGCAGTCGTTTCCGGCCTGGCGATCCACCACCTCGAGCACCACGATAAACAAGCGCTGTTCGGTCGCCTGCCCGCCATTCTGCGGCCGGGTGGGATCTTCGTCAACGTCGAGCAGGTCCTCGCGCCCGCGCCGCGACTGGAGAAGATGTACGACCGGCAGCACGAAAGCCACGTACACGCCGCCGGAACACCTGCCGACGAATGGGCGGCCGGCCGCGAACGGATGAAGCACGACATCTGCATCGACGTCGGAACCCAACTCGGCTGGCTACGCGACGCCGGCTTCGACACCGTGGACTGCCTGGCCAAGGACTGGCGGTTCGCCACCTACGCCGGGTGGCTGGCGTCGTGACCGCTGCCGGGCTCTACCAGGCCGTCCGTGACATGGCCGGCCGTCGACCCGACGCCGTGGCGGTGTGCACCACCGACGACGCGGCCGTGACATACCGCGAACTCGTCGAGTCGACCGACCGGGTCGCCGCCGGACTCGCCACCCGCAGCGTGGCGGCCGGCGACACCGTCGCCGTGGTGCTGCGCAACGGCATCGGCTACGTCTGCCTGATCCTGGCGGTGGCTCGGCTCGGTGCCCGCTACGTACCGCTGATGGCGAACTTCGACGACGCCGGGGTACGGACGGCTCTCGACCGGGCCCGTCCCGCACTGCTGGTCACCGACGGACACCGCCGGATCCCTGCCGACGGACCGGCCACGGTCGACCTCGACACACTGACCGCCGCGACACCCCGGCCGGAGCCCACCGCGGGCAACACCGCAGACTCCACCGCCGCAGCGGCTACCGTCTTCCGACTACTGTGGACCTCTGGCTCGACCGGCTTCCCGAAGATGATGGCCTGGCGGCAGGACCGCTTCGTCACCGAACGACGCCGCTGGCTGGCCGACACCGGGATCCGCCCCGACGACGTCTTCTTCTGCCGCCACACCCTCGACGTGGCACACGCCACCGACCTGCACGTGTTCGCGGCGCTGCTGTCCGGCGCACAACTGGTGCTCGCCGACCCGCACGCACCGGACGGCACGCTGCTGGCCCAACTGGCCGCCCACCAGGCGACCGTGACCAGCGCCCTGCCGCAGCACTACGCCGATCTGGTCGCCGCCGCCCGGCACCAGGGCCGGTTCCCGCTGTCGGCGCTGCGCCGCCCGCTGTGCGGTGGTGCCTATCTCAGCCCGACGATCGTCCGGGACGCCGCCGACGTGCTCGGCATACACATCCGGCAAATCTACGGCTCGACCGAGTTCGGCCTGGCGCTGGGCAACATGGACGACGTACCGCAGACCGACACCGCCATGGTCCCGGTCCGTGGCGTCGGCACCCGACTGGAAACCTTCGTGCCCGGTCACCCCGACGTCGGGGAGCTGGTGCTCTACTCGGACTGCACCAGCGAAGGGTACGTCGACGCGCCACAGGCAAACGCCCGTACCTTCCGCACGCCCGAGTTCTGGACCGGGGACGTGGCCGAACGCACCCCGCAGGGCGGCTACCGAATCCTGGGCCGGGTGTCCGAGACGCTGGCCACCCGGGACGGGCCGATGCTGGCACCGGTGCTCGACGAGCAACTCGCCACGGCCGAGGCGGTGGCGCAGGCCGTCAGTCTGGCCGTGCACCCCGGCGACTACCGCGACGCGGTCGCCGTGGCGGTCGTCGCCGCCGACGGGCACTCCGGCGACGAGGCCGTCAAGGCCGTCGAGGAACTGCTCTCCGGGCACGGGCTGACCGGTTCGGCGCACGCCGTCGCCGCGATTCCCCGTACCCCGGTCGGCAAAATCGACAAACCGTTGCTCCGCACGCGACTCGGACTGGTCGGAGGCAGCCGATGACCCGGCACCTGGACCGCGGTCACGGACCGGCGCTGGTCACGGGCGGTCACGGACCGGCCCTGGTCATGGTGCCCGGGCTGGCCGCCACCGCCGAGTTCTTCTCCGCCGCGGTGGCCCGGCTCGCCACCCGGCACCGGGTGGTGGTCGTCGAACTACCCGGACACGGCGACAACGCCACAGCCGACCGACCGGCCAGCCTCACCCGCGCCGCCGAGGACCTGCACACCACCATCGAAGAGCTCGACCTGGCCGGCGTCACCCTGCTGGGCTGGTCGCTCGGCGCGACCGTGGCCTACGGCTACCTGGAGCGGTTCGGGGCCGCGCGGATCCGGGCCCTGGTGTCGGTCGAACAGACGCCACGGCTGCTGTGCGACGACGACTGGCCGTACGGGGCCTTCGGCAGCCTCGACGCCGCCGGAGCCGACGCCGTCCTGGCCAGCGTGACCGACGACTACCCCGCCTTCGCCGCCGGACTGGTCCGCGGCTCGTTCGCCGCCGGCACCGACCCCGACCCGACGACGCTGGCCGACCTCATCGACCAGACCCGCCGGTGCGACCCGGACGCCGTACGGGCGCTGCTCGCCGAGGCGCTCACCGTGGACTGGCGTGACCGGCTGCGCCGGATCAGCGTACCGACGCTGCTCGTCCACGGAGCGCACAGCCAGGTCTACCCCGGCGAGGTCGGCGGGTGGCTGCGCTCGGCGATACCGGCGTCCCGGCTGGAGGTGTTCCCCGGCAGCGGCCATCTGCCGTTCGTCGAGGAACCTGACCGGTTCGCGGACCTCGTGTCGGCCTTCGTCGACCACCCGGTGGCTACCTGAATCATCCGCCGGGCACCGTCGTCCGCCCGGACCACCGACGCGAACCCGCACCACACCGCAAGGGAGAGGGCATTGACCGACCACCCGGCCGCGCCCGGTACGGCGCGGCGCCTGAGCTGGATCTACCCCGACCGGGGCACCGCCTGGCTGCGGCAGGCCGAGCAGGATGCGGTCTGGGGGCCGTACCAGGAGATCGCCGCCGACCTGGGCCTGGAGTTCACGGTGAACAAGCCCGAAGAAGTCGCGGTCGACGCGACCGACCCGGGGCGGCCCAAGGTCTACCTCGACGGTGCGCCGGTCACCCCGGCCGACACCATCTTCGTCACCTCGCTGTACTCCCTGCCGCACCAGACCCAGGACGTGTGCAACCAGGTGTTCCTGTTCACCATTCTGGAACGGCTCGGCTTCTACCTGCCGATCCCACCGGCGCTGTCCTACATCGGCGAGGACAAGCTGGCCAGCGTGGTGCACCTGGCCGGCAGTCCGATCCCGCTGCTGCCGACGGTCCGGGTGGGCAGCGGCCGGGAGGCGATGGCCGGGCGCAGCGACGCCGCGCTCGCCGCGCTGCCGTTCCCGTTGATCGTCAAACCCGCCTACTGGGGCATGGGCCTGGGCATCTCAGTGGTGCACAACATGCACGACCTGAAAGGCCTTATCGGACTCGCCGGTGGCTCGGACACCGCGCTGGTCGCCCAGCCCTACCTCAAGGTGGTACGCGAACAGCGGGTGTACGTCGTCGACGGGCAGGCGCACACCGTGCTGTACGGCTACAAGGACGGCTACTGCCTGGCCGTCACCAAGGCCAGCGGCGGTCGGCACGAACGCGGCTACTCCGCTCTGCCGCCGGAACTCGCCGACACCGTCGCCTACGTCGCCGAACGGCTGCCCACGCCGTACTTCACTCTGGACTTCCTCTTCGACGGCGAGCGGCACTGGGTGTCGGAGATCGAACTCGACGGCGCGGTCGCGTTCAACGGCATTCCCGAGCAGGACGCCGCCGCCCGGGCGATCGTGCGGGCCCGGTTCGAGGCGTACCTGGCCGGATTCGCCCGGTGGCACGCCGCTGGCGACGACCAGCCGCGTCGGCGGCAGGGATGATCGGCGCGGTGCCCTGGGACGCGCTGCGCGACCAGGCCCGACGTAACGCCGCCGCCGGTGCCCCGGCCGTGCCGGACGCCGCCGCCGGACTCGCCGACCTGCCGGTCACCGGACCGGACGAGATCTTCGCCGTCTCCCACGCGGTGACCCGGCGGACCGGTGCACTGCTGCTGTCCAGCGGCGGCACCACCGGGCAGCCCAAGCTCACCTACGTGGCGTACCACCAGGCCATCGACCGGCTGCTGCAGCAGTGGCGACCGCTGGTCGGCGGTGACCTCCTGCTCAACCTGTTCACCCCCGGAAGGCTGTGGGCGTCGCACTACTACATGCAGGAGCTGGCCGGACGCTGCGGCGCCGACGTGGCACCGTTCGGTCCGATCACCCCCGAGGAGGTCGATGGCTGGCTGCCGACCCTGCGTCGGCTCGGCGTCAACGCGGTCGCCGGCACCCCGACGGCCCTGGCCGACCTGGCCCGGGGCGTACTCGACGCGGGCGCGGCCACCCCGATCGCAAAAATCATCTGGATGGCCGAGCCGTGGACCGAGGAGAAGGCGACCATCGTGCGGAAGGCGTTCCCGCAGGTCCAGCTATGGGGCAACTACGGCTCGGTCGAAACGTACGTCATCGCCACGAACACCCCGGCCTGCGACCCCTCGGTGCTGCACCTGATGCCCGACCAGGTGCTCGAGCTCGACGACGCCGGCGCCCTGCTGTCCAGAGTGGGTGACGGCTGGACGGTGCCGACCGTAAGGTACCGGCTCGGCGACCGGGTCGCGGCGGCGACCTGTGTCTGCGGCCGACCGGACGCGCTGCGGGTGCTGGGCCGCGCCGACGACGCGATCAAGCTGCACGGCGCGCTGGTCGGCATCGGTACGGTGCTGGACATCGTCCGCGCCGCACCAGGGGTACGCGACGCACAGCTGCTGCTGCGGCGGGCCGCCGGTGAACGCCACTCGGTCAGCGCGGTGACCGTGCACTACACCGGGGACGCCGACCCGGCGGCGGTACGCACCCGGTTGCTGCACCAGTTCTACGATCTGGGCGTCGTCGCCCGGCACCACCCGACGGCGGTCGCCGTCGAGCAGGTGCCGCGGCTGCGCCGGGTGGAACGCACCAACAAGATCCCCCCGATGATCTGGCTGGAGCCGACCGGATGACGACCGTGAGCGAGCCGAAGCTGTTGACCAGACTGCGCGGCAACCCGTGGGCGGTGCTGGCCGTCCTGTCGTTGGCGTACTTCCTCACCCAGCTCGATGTGGCGGTGCTCGCCGTCGCGGTACCCAGCATCATGGCCGACCTCGACGCGTCGGCCGACCAGGTGGTGTGGTCGCTGAGCGCCTACATCTTCCTGCTGGCGATGGCTCTGATCACTGCCGGCCGGCTCGGTGACCTCTACGGCCGTCGGCGGATCTTCCTGATCGGGGTCGCCGTCTTCACCGCCGCCAGTGTCGCGGCGGGCCTGGCCCAGGGGCCCGGCCAGCTGATCGCTGCCCGCGCGGTGCAGGGTCTCGGCGCGGCGCTACTCACCCCGCAGACCCTCGCCCTGCTGATGGAGGCCTTCCCACCGGACCGCCGGGGCACGGCGTTCGGCATCCGGGGCGCGGTCGGCGGGATCGCCGCGATCAGCGGACCGGCCGCCGGCGGGGTGCTGGTCAGCACCCTCGACTGGCGGTGGATCTTCTGGCTGAACCTACCGCTCGGGTTGCTGATGCTCGTGGTCGGCCGGCTCGTGCTGCCCGAGGTCGCGCAACGCGTCCGCCGCCGGCTCGACGTGACCGGTGTGGTGCTGGCCTCGGCGGTGTTGTTCTGCCTGGCGTTCGGCATCAGCCAGGGCGAACGGTACGGCTGGAACGCCGGTATCTGGGCGACGCTCGGCGTGTCCGGGGTGTGCGTGGCGGCCTTCCTCGCGCAGCAGCGCCGCCGCCAGGACCGGGAGCCGCTGGTGCCGTTCACCCTGTTCCGGCAGCGCAACTTCCCGCTGATGAACGGCTTCTCGCTGACCACCTCCGGCACCGTCATCGGCCTGGTGCTGGTGCTGTCGCTGTACTTCCAGCAGGTGCTCGGCCTCGACGCGTGGGCCGCCGGGCTGATGATCGTGCCGGCGTCACTGTTCTCCACCCTGCTCGACCCGGTGGCCGGCAAACTCGCCGACCGGGTCCAGGGACGCTACCTGCTGCTGGTCGGGGCGGCGGCCACCGTCGCCGGCATGGCGTGGGCCGCGGTCGAGATGCGCGACGGTGCGACGTGGACGGCGTTCGTCGCCCCGATGTGCGTCATCGGTGTCGGCAACGCTTTCCTGTTCACCCCGCTGGCGGTGGTCGCGTTGTCCGACGTCGAACAGCAGCAGGCCGGCGCCGCGTCCGGGGTGCTGATCACCTCGTTGCAGATCGGTTCGATGCTGGGCGCCGCGGCCGTCGGTGCCCTGCTGCACAATCAGATCGGCGAGGTCGTCACCGTCGGGGCGGCCCGCGCGGCGATGCTGCTGCTGGCCGGGGTGGCCGTGCTGGGCGGCATCGCCTGCCTGGTCGCCGGCCCGAACCTGACCAGGACGACATCGCAACCGTGACGGCGGTCGTCGCCGGCCTGACCGTGGCCCACTGACTTCGCCACCGGTGTGACGCCTCGGCGCGCGGAGCCCAGGTGATCTATCCGCGGCGCGACGTGAGCCGTCAGACGTGCACCACCACGACCCGCTGCTCCTTCGGCCGGTCCAGCTCCTCGACGAGGCGGTTCATGTCGTCCGGGTCGCTGGTCAGCAGCACGACGGGACGCGGCATCTCCAAAGCGGTAACGGCAACCACCGCGTCGATGGCACAACGGTACCCCGACAGCCCGGTCGCTCCGAGAAGTTCACCTGCCCGCCTGCCGATCTGCGGGCTCACCGGCTGCACCACGATCCTCGACAGCACCCTGTGGAGGCGGGCATCACGCGGCCCACCTCGAAGGACCTCCGTCAGCGTGACAGCACTCGCCACGACCCTGGCGCCGCGTTCCCGGGCCGCCTCCAGGAAGGCCCTCGACTTGTTGTCGCCCTGTGCGAGCTTTACCAGGCCTTCGCTGTCGAGTACCAGCGTGCCGCCTGTTCCTACCGCCCGTCTGGCCATGACGCCCTCGCCTCGTCCAACGCGTCAGGTGGCACAGGTCCGTGCTCCGAGCGGAGGAGATCCGAAAGCTCCCCGATGAGATCCGACTCAAGCTGTCGAGCGACCGCTTCAGTCACGTACTGGCTGAACTCCCCCCGGCCCACCCGCTGCTGCACGGCGATAGTCAAGTCTTCTGGCATCGACACACTCACTTTGCGTGCGCGGCCGACCAGCCGGAGCCTGCGGCCAGCGCCGGACGCCTCGCCCACGACGGCTGCTTCCAACTCAGCCAGCAGGTCGGGCGACGCTGCCCCAGGGTCACGAATCGCCTCCAGGACTTCCGGGAGCATCAGACGCAGGCGATCCGCAGGGTCGCCCGCGCCCGGTGGGAGCGGTTCGACAGCCATACGGCCAATGCTACCAGCGGTAGGAACCTTGCGCCGTCACCATCGAAGCGGACGACGGGTCAGCGGCACCCGTTGGGCTTGGTGGCCAGGGGGACTAAATTTGCTCCCTTACTGCCGCCACTATCAACATATAGCGCATAGGTGGTCTTGCGGCAAGACCCGGGTCGTCGCGCACAATCGCGTTCCTACGCCAGTTCTCCGGCATTTGCCAATCGCTGGATGCTGCGCTTTTCCGCCGACCCGAGAATGGAGCTGATCGAGGTGCGCCCGTTGACCACCAGAGCGTTCGATCTCCCCGACCGGCTGCACGCCAAGGCCGACCCGAAACTGATCGCCGACGACGAACGGCATTTCGCGGCCGTCGCACACCGCCTCGATTAGCTGGCCACCGACCTTTCGGAGCGGCTCGACGGGGCCCGGAAGGCACCGGCCGGCGGGGGCCAGCGGGCGTTGGACCGCGACCAGGAGGTCCGTCGACTCACCGTACGGCTGCGGGCGCTGCGCCGGTTCGGCCTCGACCTGTGTCTTGGCCGGATGGTCCCCGACGACCGTTCGAACCCGGTGTACGTCGGACGGCAGGGGCTGACCGACGACACCGGCCGTCAACTGCTGCTCGACTGGCGCTCCCCCGCCGCCGAGCCGTTCTTCGGCGCCACCCACGGCAACCCGATGTGCCTGGTCAGCCGTCGGCGTTACCACTGGACGATGGGCCGGATCAGCGACTACTGGGACGAGGTGTTCAGCGCCGACGCGCTCGACGGGCACGCCGCCCTCGACGACCAGTCGGCCTTCATCGCCAGCCTCGGCGGGCACCGGTCGGACCGGATGCGCGACGTGCTGGCCACCATCGCCGCCGACCAGGACGCCATCATCCGCGCCGGCTCGGCTGGTGCCCTCGTCGTCGACGGCGGACCCGGCACCGGCAAGACCGTCGTCGCCCTGCACCGCACCGCGTACCTGCGCTACCACGACCCCCGACTCGGCCAGCGTCGCGGCGGGGTGCTGTTCGTCGGACCGCACCAGCCCTATCTGGCGTACGTCGCCGACGTCCTGCCCAACCTCGGCGAGGACGACGTGCAGACCTGCACCCTGGCCGGCCTGGTCGCCGAGGGTGCAGGCGCAGCGGCCGAACCCGACCCTGAGGTGGCCCGGCTGAAGTCGTCGGCGCGGTGGGAGGCGGCGGTCGAGGCGGCCGTCCGGTTCTACGAGGAGCCGCCGCAGACCGCGACGACGGTGGCCACCGGTTGGACCGAGCTGACCATCACTCCCGGCGACTGGGCCGACGCGTTCGCCGCACCCGGGCCGGGTGTGCCGCACAACGAGGCCCGCGAGCAGATCATGGACGAACTGCTGACCATTCTGGTCGGTCGCTACGACGGCGACGAGCCGGAAGACCAGGTCCGCGCCGCACTGGACCAGAACCGGTCGCTGCGTACGGCGGTCAACCGGGCCTGGCCGCTGCTCGACCCGGCCGACATCGTCGCCGACCTGTGGTCGGTCCCGGCCTACCTGCGCCGGTGCGCGCCGTGGCTCGACCCGGCCGAGATCCGTACGCTGCAACGCGCCGACCCTCGGGCCTGGACAGTCGAAGACCTGCCGCTGCTGGACGCGGCCCGGCTGCGTCTCGGTGACGCGCAGGCGTCCGACCGCGAGCGGCGGCACCGGGCGGCGGTGGCCGTCGAACGGGTCCACCGGGCCCGGGTGATCGACGACCTACTCGACGCGCACAGCTACGACGACGGCGAAGGCGTCCTGGCGATGCTGCGCCACCAGGATCTGCAGGAAACGCTGATCGACGAGACGGCCGGGCCGGACGCCGACCCGGACGCGTTGGCCGGCCCGTTCGCGCACATCGTGGTCGACGAGGCGCAGGAGTTGACCGACGCGCAGTGGCAGATGCTGCTGCGCCGCTGCCCGTCGCGCAGTTTCACCATCGTCGGTGACCGCGCCCAGGCCCGGCACGGCTTCACCGAGTCGTGGCCGGACCGGCTCGCCCGGATCGGGGGGACCGGACACCCTGCGGGACCTGGTCACCCAGCTCGGACCGCAGGCGCGCGCCGCCACGCCCGGCGAGGCCGCCCGCGCCGGGGACGTCGTCGTGGTGACGACCCCATTCAAGGCCTACCTCGATGTCCCCCATCGCGCCGCTGCGCGGCACGGTCGTCATCGACACCATGAACTACTACCCGGAACGCGACGGCCACTTCCCCGAACTCGACGCCGGCCGGACCACCACCGGCGAACTGCTCCAGGCCCACCTGCCCGAGTCGTTCGTCGTCAAGGCGTTCAGCAACATCTTCTTCAAACACCTGGCCACGCTCGGCCGGCCCGCCGGCGCCGCCGACCGCAGCGCCATCGCCATCGCCGGTGACGACCACAACGCGAAGGCCACCGTCGCCGCCCTCATCGACACAATCGGCTACGACGTCCACGACGCGGGCGCCCTCGCCGACAACCGCCGGTTCGGCCCTGGTACGCCGGCCCACCACGCCTACCTCGACCCGGACGGCATGTTCACCGCCCCCGGCCGGCCGGCCGACGCGGCCCGACTCGCCGAACTCCTCGACAGCAACTGACCGGCCGCCAGCCGGCTAGCAGCCGGCTAGGAGACTCCGTGCCGACCTGCGTCAGGCCACCAGGCCACGACGATAGGCGTAGATCACTGCTTGGACGCGGTCACGCAAATCCAGCTTGGTAAGAATGCGCGAGACGTACGTCTTGACGGTCTCCTGGCTGATCACCATGGCCGCGGCGATCTCGCTGTTCGACAGGCCGTCGGCCATCAGCCGCAGCACCTCCAGTTCGCGCGGGGCCAGCGGGACCTCACCCGACGGGTCAGCGACCGGGCGGACCCGTTCCGCGTACCGGCCCACCAGACCGCGGGTCACCTCCGGAGCGAGCAGCGCCGCGCCGGAGGCGACCGTGCGGATGCCCTGGAGCAGCTGGGCCGGGGGCGCGTCCTTGAGCAGAAATCCGCTCGCCCCGGCGCGCAGCGCCTCGTACACGTACTCGTCGAGGTTGAACGTGGTCACCACGAGCACTTTGACCGGCGCCGCCACCCCCGCGCCCGCCAGCATGCGGGTGGCGGCGATGCCGTTCAGGACCGGCATCCGCACGTCCATCACCACCACGTCCGGGCGCAGCCGGCCAGCCAGGTCAACCGCCGTCTGCCCGTCGCCGCACTCCCCCACCACCTGCAGGTCGGGCTGCGCGCCGATGATCGTGGCGAACCCGGTACGGACCAACGCCTGGTCGTCGCAGACCAGGACCCGCAGCGGCACCGTCATGACGGATCCCCTGCGGGGATCCGGGCGCGGACCACGAACCCGCCGCCGGGCCGCCGTCCGGCGCTGAACTTTCCGCCGAGCGCACCCACCCGCTCACGGAGACCGGCGAGGCCACGCCCGCTGCCACCCGGTGACGCGGCGTTCGACCCTGTGCCGTCGGTGTGAACTTCCACAGTGACCTCCCGCACGTCGTAGCGCACCTGGACCACGGTTCGGCCGCCGTGGTCGTGTTTCAAGGCGTTCGTCAACGACTCCTGGACGACCCGGTACGCTGCGGCCTCGGCGCTTCCGGCCACCTCGGGTGGCCTGCCCTGCTGCGTGAACTCCACCGGCTGCCCGCCTTGCCGGGTTTGTTCAACGAGCGAGGCGAGCGAGTAGAGCGGGCCAACGGAACTGTTCGGACCGGTGTCGCCGTCCGCCGACGTGCGCGCCCCGGTTCCGTGATCCGGATTGAGCAGGTCAAGCAGGTGCCGCAGGTCCCCGACGGCTCGCCGGCCGGTGTCGGTGATCGCGGTCAGGCTCTCGTCGAGACGCTCCGGGGCAGCGGTCAGATATCGTGCCGCCTCAGCCTGCACCACCATCGCGGTCACGTGATGCGTCACCACGTCGTGCAACTCCCTGGCGATCCGGGTACGCTCCGCAGCCCGGGTACGCTCCGCGACATGCCGCCGGTGATCCGCCTCGGCGGCCCGCGACATCCGCAGCCACGACCCGACGCCCCAGGCGAAGGCCAACGCCAGGTAGAAGGTCCCGAACCCGATCACTCCCTCGGTCGAGCCGTGCCGGTGCAACGCGACGGCCAGCACCACGTACCCCACCGTGGCCACCGCGACAGTTGTGCGTCGGTGGCGGCCCAGGTGCAGCCCCGCGCTCAGCAGTGCGATCGGCAGGGCCATACCGGCAACCGTGTGGTAGAAGCGCAGCTGATCGATCGCGAAGCCGAGCGCCACCAGACCGAGGCAGAGGGCCGGCAGGCGCCGTCGCACCACGAGCGGCAGACACTCCAGCGCCAGCACCACGCCGGTCAGCCCGTCGAACGGGCGACTGGGCAGGTCACCGAGCTGTGTTCCACGACTGTGCAGCGCGGGCACCAGCGACGCGACCACGAGCAGCAGCGCGAGCGGCAGATCTCGGACCACGACGTCGGACCGCCGCCACAGCTCCGGCAGGCCCCGGAGATCGATCACCGGGCGACTGTAGCGTTCGTCCTGGCCCGACACGGGACGATGTGACCGCGGCGACGCGCGAGCCACAGAAAGAACACGGTCAGCGCCACCCCGGCGCCGACCGTGTAGAGGCTGCCCTCGGGCCCGAAATCGCCACCGGTCAGCAGATCCGGACCCGACGTCGTCGCTTCCAGCAGCCCATGCGGCTCTCCGTTGCCGGAGACCACCGTGCCGAAAATGCCGGCTGCGACGAAGTTCCAGCCAAAGTGCAACCCGATCGGCACCCACAGATTCCGGGTGGCCGCATAGCAGGCGGCGAGCATGAAGCCGGCCGAGATCACGATGGCGACCGCGCCCCACAGCCCGGCGTCCGGATTGCCCAGATGGAACAGACCGAACAGCACCCCGGTCAGCACCAAGGTGAACCAGGTGCCGAGTCGTTCCTCGACGATCCGGAACAACACGCCACGGAAGAGTAGCTCCTCCGTCACCGAGGCGGCCGCCATGAGACCGAGCAGGTCGGCGGCGCCGCTCACCGAGCCCAGGCCGTGCACGTGGTAGCCGCCGAGGAGGGCGATGTTGGCAATGACGGCGCCGAACATCCCGGCCCCGATCAGCACCCCCACGGCAGTTCTGACGACTGCCCCGGAAGCAGCCACCTCGACGGGGGCGCGCTGTTCGGTGCGCCGCACCACCCACCGGTAGACAAGGACGACGGCGACGCAGGTCACGACACCGATGAGCAAGGTGAGCCAGGCGTTGTCCTGTAATGCAGCGGCGCTGCCGCCACCGACGAAGGCGACTGCCCCGACGGCCACCAACTGTTTCACCAGACGCACGAGGATTCCCTTCACCAGGCCGCGACCTGGGTGCCGCGGCTACGACGAAAACGCTATGGCTGCGACGGACAGCCCACTTCACCCCGCAGTGGACACTTACCGGTAGCTCGCACGGGGGACACGTCCGCCGGGCGACTCGACGTGCCGATCGGTGGCAGGCGTAGATTCGGCGGTCGATGGCCACCTGTGACGATGTCCGCCGGGCGCTCGCCGCCCTCGCCGACCCGCGTCGCGCGGAGCAGGCACGCCGGTTCCTGCAGATCCGACCCGGCGGGTACGGCGAGGGCGACCGGACGATCGGCGTACCGGTGCCGGACCAGCGCCGGGTGGCCGGTCGATACTGGCGTGACCTGTCGTTGGCCGAGACGACCCTGCTGCTGACCAGCGAGGTACACGAGGAGCGGCTGACGGCGATCTTCATCCTGGTGCGGATGTTCGACAAGGGCAGGCAGCGGCAGCGGGCCGCCATCTTCGACACCGTGCTGGCCCACACCGACCGGATCGACAACTGGGACCTGGTCGACTCGTGCGCCCCGTACATCGTCGGGCCGTGGCTGTTGGGCACCGACCGGACGGTGCTGGACCGGCTGGCCGCCTCCGAGCTGGTCTGGGACCGGCGGATCGCGATCATCGCGACGTTCGCCTTCATCCGGGTCGGGGACTTCGACTGGACGTTGCGGCTGGCCGAGCGGCTGCTGCACGACCCGCACGACCTAATCCACAAGGCCGTCGGCTGGATGCTGCGCGAGGTCGGCAACCGCGACCGTACGGTGGCCGAGACGTTCCTGACCCGGCACCAACGCGACATGCCGAGGGTGATGCTGCGGTACGCGATCGAGAAGTTCGAGCCGCAGCGTCGCGCCGCGTACCTCGCCGGCACGGCCTGACCGCGCCAGTGTCCGCCTCACCTGCCCGGCCCGACTTGCGGGGGGTCCGGGTCGCCTACGACACCGTGGCCGGCGACTACGCGGCCCGCATGCCGGACACCCGCGTTGAGGCACCGCTGGATCTCGCCATGATCGACACCTTCGCCGAGGCGGTCCGCTCCAGCGTCGACCCGCTGGTGCTCGACGCGGGCTGCGGTGCGGGTCGGATGAGCCGGTATCTCGCCGACCGGGACTGTCGAGTGGTCGGGGTCGACCTGTCACCAGGCATGATCGCCATGGCCCGCCGCGACCACCGAGGGCTGCCGTTCGCCGTCGGCTCGCTGGCCGACCTTCCGTTCCCGGACTCCCGGTTCGCGGGTGTACTGCTGTGGTACTCGACGATCCACGCGCCACCGGCCGGTCAGGGCCGCGTCTTCGCCGAGGCCGCCCGGGTGCTGCACCCGGGCGGCCGGGCTGCGCGAGGTGTGCCGGCTGGTCCGTCGCGCCCGGGGCGCCGAACGCGAGGACCAGGCGGTCATGCTGGCGACGGTGCGGTGACCCCCGGATGCCCGCCCGACCCCGTGGTCCGGGCGGGCATCCGCAGCTGTCGCGATGTCACTCGCAGAAGACCTTCACCTTGACGTCGGGCTGGTCGACGTCGACCGTGAGATCGTCGAGCTGCTCGACCAGCTCCTCGATGTGCTGCGGCTTGAGCTGGGTCAGGTCGATCGGCACACCCGACTTGGCCAGCTCCGCGTTGACGTGGGTCAGCGCCTGTGGCGGGATCAGGCTGGTGAGCCGGACCCCGGCGCGCAGCAGCTGCAACGGGACCCGGACGTTGACCCGGCCCGGCTCGTCGCCGCTGGGTCCGTCGGCGAAGTCCGCCATCACCCGCAGATACTTCGGCCGGGCCTTCGGGCCGGATGCGCCCCCCGGCGTCGCATCAGGCTGCTCTCGGTCGAGGGCGTCGATCAGCCGCTCGGCCTCCTCAGCGGTGATCTTGCCTTCGGCCAGCATCTCCAGAATCTGGCGGCGCTGCTCGTTCATCGTCACTCCGCTTCGACGGGCTCAGGTCCACCTGGACCTGGCTGCGGCGTTCACCACGCAGCCGGGCGGCGACCCGTCAGCTCTGCTTCACCTTCTGGCGGCCGAGCGCACCGCACCTCAGATCTTCCAGGTGCACGATCAGACCCGCACGCTGGTCACCGCCATGCTGGCCCGGGAACGTCGCGCCGCCACACCCAGCCTGCGCGCCTTGGCAGTGCGCGCCAGGATCGATGCCAACTG
Source organism: Micromonospora sp. ABR4_055 (assembly GCF_056160425.1). Lineage (NCBI taxonomy): Bacteria > Bacillati > Actinomycetota > Actinomycetes > Micromonosporales > Micromonosporaceae > Micromonospora > Micromonospora sp. ABR4_055. Next base: position 703 of record NZ_JBSWXD010000046.1, on the reverse strand, counting down.
ATCATGACTGGCACCGGCAAACCGACGCTGTACCTGGTTTCCTCCGCCGCTCCGCCGATTCACAACATCGACGAGTGCGTCGCCCTGTTGCAGGCCGACGGATGGTCGGTGTGCCTGATCGTCACGCCTACTGCGGCGACTTGGATCGACACGGACAGGCTCGCATCCCAGACCGGGTTTCCGGTCGCGTCCCGACTTCGCGCCCCTGACGAGCCCGGAACACTGCCGCGCGCCGACGCCGTCGTGGTGGCACCGGCGTCCTTCAACACGATCAACAAGTGGGCCAGCGGAATCAGCGACAACTTGGCGCTGGGTGTACTCAACGAGGCCCTTGGCACCGGGCTTCCGATAGTCGTCTCACCGTACGCAAAGCCGGCCCTCACCCAGCATCCCGCCTACCGAGCATCCGTCCGGACCCTGTCATACGTCGGCGTCCAGTTCACCGAGGACGAAGCTCTGAAACCACCAATTGGAAGCGACAGATTTCGATGGGGTGTAGTTGCCGAAGCGTTCCGCGCCACCGATTGATCACGCCTCCGCTGAACAGCCACCAGGACAACGCCTCCGCATTCAACAGTTGATCAACGGACCGCCGCCCACGTCGACCGGACGCACGGCCCCGGCGTTGTTCCTCTATGTCTGACTTGATCATTGTTTGTCAGATGTCGTAGACGGCGAAGGTGTCGGCGCGGTCGTGGAGGTC
>NZ_JBSWXD010000045.1:0-40917 GCF_056160425.1 Micromonospora sp. ABR4_055 | reverse complement strand
CCCCCCTTTTTGGAAAAGAGAAAAAAACAAAGAAAAACAACAAAGAGGAGAGGCGGGAGGAGAGGAAGGGTGGAAAGAAAAAAGGAGACCACCCCCACGGCCCCCCCCCCGCCGAGCCGGAGTTCACCGTTGCGGTTCATCGGTGCGGGGCCGGGCTCCGGCGACGAACCTGTCCAGCGCCGGTCCGTGCAGCACACCGCCGGGTACCGGGTCGCGCAGCGCCCGTACCACCAGTTGCGCCACCGGCAGTCGGCCCGGCGCCCGTGTCGCAGCGAGTACCACGTTGCCGTACCGCCGGCCGCGCAGCATCCGCCGGTCGGCGACGGCACAGACCTCGGCGAAGACTTCCCGCAGGGTGGCAGCCTGTACCCGGGTGCCGACCAGTGGCGGCAGGTCGGTGACGTTGACCAGGTAGATGCCGTCGGGTCGCAGTACCCGGGCCACCTCGGCGGCGAACCCGACGGTGGCGACGTGCGGCGGCATCCGGGCTGCCTGGTAGATGTCGGCGAGCACCAGATCGTACGCGGCGGCTGGCGCGCCGGCGACCGCCTCCCGCGCGTCGGCGACCATGACCCCGACGCCGGCCGGCCGGGGCGGCAGGTCCCGCGCCACCAGCGCGACCACCTCGGGATCCCGCTCGACGACGGTCTGCGCCGAGCCGGGTCGGGTGGCGGCGACGTAGCGTGGCAGCGTCAGCGCACCGCCGCCGAGGTGCAGCACGTCCAGCGGGGCACCGGCCGGCGCGGCGAGATCGGCTACGGCGGCCATCCGGCGGACGTATTCGAAGCGCAGGTACGCGGGATCGGCGACATCCACGTACGACTGCTCGACCCCGTCGGCGAGCAGTATGCGCCCGGTTGACCTGGTCGGGTCGACGGCCAGGTCGAGCCGGGCGCCGGGTGCCTGCATGACCAGCAGACTAGCGATCCTCAGACGGGCGTACGCGACCACTGCTGGTTGGTGCCGGTGTGGCACGACCACTGTTTGAGGACGACGCCGTCGGCGGTCGAGGCGGCCGGCACGTCCACACACTTTCCGCTGTGCCGCGCCCGGAGCTGGAAGTAGCTGCCGTTGGTGACCATCTGGAACTGCTGGTTGTCGCCGGTGCCGCAGGTGTACTGGATGAGCTCGGCCCCGTCGGCGGTGGAGGCGCTCACCACGTCGAGGCACTTTCCGCTGTGCCGGCTGATCAGGCGCCAGTAGCCGCTGCCGGCGTCCTGGAACTGCCACTGCTGCCACGCGTTGCCGTTGTACGCGTACTGGCCGACCCGCGCACCGTTGTCGGTGTTCGGCTGCTGGACGTCCATGGCCTTGCCGCTGTGCCGCGCGTTGACCCGGTAGAACGTCCCCGTCGGCGGCGTCGAGGGGTCGTCGCTGACGGCGTCGCCCCAGCCGTAGCGGATCCGGTCGGCGCCGGACGGGTTGCGGACGGTCAGGTTCAGGCTGGTGCCGCTGCCGCTGAGCGCGAACATCGAGTACCAGTCGTACCCGATGTTGCCGGTCTTGCCGCCGATGGCCGGCCAGTAGGTGCCGCCCATCTGGTTGTCGCGCATGACCTGGGCCATGGCGCGGATGTGGCGGACGAAGTTGTCGGTGCTGCCCGGGTTGGCGTAGTTGCGACCGTCGTCCATGGGCGCGCCGAACTCGGTGGCGACCGCGCGGGAGGCGCAGTTGCCGAGCCGGGTCTGGATGTGGCTGCGGAAGGCGTCGTAGCTCATCTCGCCGTAGAAGAATGCGTAGTGGTGGAAGGAGAACAGCGTCGAGTTGAAGCGGCTGTCGTTGCAGACGTCCCGCAGGTCCTGGCTGTAGCCGGTGCCGCCGATGAGCACCCGGCCGGGCACCGCCGAGTAGTGGTAGCTGAGCCAGTTGGCCGCGACGTCGCGCCACTGCGCCGAGCTGTAGCCGTGCGGCTCGTTCATCGGCTCGAAGTAGACGTTGGGGTTCGATCCGTAGGTGTTGGTGACCGTGGACCACATCGCGTTCCACGCGGCGAGGTTCGTGATCCGGCCGCCGGAGGCGGCACCGTCCTCCCAGTAGGCCAGGATTACCTTGAACCCGCGTTCAGTGGCGGCGTCGATGGCCCCTCGGTAGGCCTCCCACCATGCCGTCCCGACCGTGTGGGTGTTGATCGGCAGCCGGACGGTGTCGACGCCCATGGTGGCAGCCATGTCGTCGTAGATGGCGTTGGCCTTGGCCCGCACCGTCGCGTTGCTGTCGGACGAGTTGAGTCCGTGCACGACGAGCGGACCGGTGCTGAAGTTGTCACCCAGCACGGCCCAGTTCATGCCGCGGAACTGGCTGGTGGCGGCGGTGGCCGGCGACGACGCGACAACTGCGGTGCCGACCATCGCCGTCAACACGGCCACCAGGGTGATCGACAATCGACGCAACGACCGGGTTCTGGACGATGACTCTGACAAGATCTGGCCTCCCTGGGAAACGGACACCGGGCCGGACGGCTACCGCCGGCACCGCTGTCTCTCCGGTCACACGGGCTATGTGTGCGTTAACGTCAGCTACCTGCGTTGGGACGAGGGATTCGCAGCTTCCGGCAGGTATGCGCCGTTCCTGGCGGGTGCTCGACGTGACCACACGGGCAGGTCATGCCTGTCCTGCCAGTATGGGAGCCATGTCTTCGACACATTACGTTCGTGTTTCGGACAAGTGTTAGCGATCGCATCTAGAGTGTCAAGGAATCGAACACGATCGTTCAATCCGGGTCTGTCGTCGTGGCCCTCGGCGGACGACTCCGGCGGTCAGAGGTCGGCAAGCAGACGGTTCGGGCCGACAGCCGCCGTGGCGAGCAGGTCGACATACCTCGTCATCCAGCGGCGAACGGTGTCGTCGTCGAGCCGGTCCACCGGGTACTCCAGATAGCCGTCGATCCCGTCCGGGCCGGGCATCAGGACGATGAGCAGCGCCGCCCGCCCGACCCCGGTCGGCACCTCGTGCACCCGTACAGCCAACTCCGGCAGCTCGATCCGGGTGTCGAACGTACTCTGAAAGGCGAAGCTCACCGTCACTCCGGACGACGCCGCGCCCTTGTCCGGCGCGGGTAGCTGCTGGTAGATCCAGGCCGTGGGCAGCAGATTGTCGATGCCGGCGAACAGGCTGTCGGCGGCCTGGCCGACCAGGTGGGCGAACGTCGCGGCGGCGGCCGTGCGGATCCGTACCGGCAACGCCGTCGCCAGCACGGTGACGGTGTCCTCGTACGCCGTGGGTGACCGGTTGGCGTACGGCATAGACAGGGTGACGTCGGGCTGCCCGCTGAGCCGGGCGAGCAGCAGCGCCAACGCCGCAGCGGCGACCGCGGTCACCGTGGCACCCAGCTCCCGGGCGAGCACCTCGACGGCGAGCCGAATCTGCCCCGGGATCTCGAACCGACAGGTGGCGGCCCGCCCGCTCGGCTGCTGCGGTGCGGGGCGGTCGAACGGCAGATCCAGCGCCAGCGGCCCGTCGCCCAGGTGCTCCGCCCAGTAGGCGAGCCGTCGGCGGCGGGTCGGCTCATCCCACTGGCCCTGCTGCCAGCGTGCGTAGTCGGTGCACTGGGCGGTGGGCGGGCCGAAGTCCGGCGTACCTGAATCGCGGGCGGTGCGGTACCCGTCCGCCAGCTCGCGCAGCAGTACGGTGACCGCCCGGCCGTCGCAGGCGACGTGATGCAGCACCAGCACCAGCCAGGACTCCTCGGGCGCCAGCCGGATCAGCGCGTACCGCACCGGTGCCTCGTCCGCCAGCGCGAACACCGGCGCCACCACCTCCCGGCAGAAGGCCTCGGCCCGCCGCCGCGCCGCGTCCGGCGCCAGCGCGGTCAACTCGACGACGGGCAGCGGGACCGACCGGTGGGCGAGGATCCGCTGGGTCCAGGTGCCACCGTCGCGGATCAGCCGGGCACGCAGCGCATGGTGCCGGGCGACCAGACCATCGAGCGCGGCGTCTAGCGCGGCGACATCGAGTTCGCCGACCAGTTCCAGCCGCAACCCGACGTTCCAGCTGGCGGGGTGCGTGCTGCGGCCGGCGACCTCCACCACCCTCTCCTGCTGGGCCGACAGCGGCGCCCGGGTCACCTCCCGCTCGTGCGCCGGTGCGGCCAGCCAGCGCAGCAGTTCGCCCTTGTGCGATCGCAGCGCCGTGACCAGCTCCGGACCCATCGCGGCGGCCGGGGCGTCGTAGTGCAGGGTGTCGCCGGTGCCGGTGAGCCGCACATCGTGCACGGCGACGTACTCCAGCAGCTCGGCGAAGGTCACAGCGTGCCCCGCACCCGGCTGACGGGCCCGCCGTCGGCGGACGCGGCGTGTCCGCGCAGCCGGCCCACCATCGCCGCGATGGTCGGGGCGCGGAAGAACTCCAACGCCGGATAGTCCGCTCCGGTGGCCTCGCGTACCCGGTTCAGCAGGCGCATCGCGTTGATCGAATGCCCGCCGAGGGCGAAGAAGGACGCGTCGTGGTCGATGCGCTCCGGATCCTGGTCGAGTTCGGCGGCCCACAACGCCCGCACCGTCCGGGTCAGCGAGTCACCGGTCGGGTCGTTGTTCCGGGTCTCCCGCCGGGCCGCCGGTAGGGCCACTGCCTGTGGTGTCGTCGGCGGGGCCAGCGGTGGCGCGGGCTCACCGGTACGGATGGTCGGCTCCGGCAGCCCGGCACGGTCGACCTTGTTGTTGCCGGTCTGCGGCAGCGCCGGCAGCATCGCCCACACCCGGGGGATCAGCACGTCGGGCAGTTCGCGGGCCATCGCGGCGACGAGCCGGTCGGCCAGCCCGTCGGGTGCCACGCCCGGCGCGGGTACGGCGTACCCGGCGAGGTACGCCTCGTCGCGCCGGTCCCGGCGGGCCACCACGATGCCGTCGGTGACCAGATCCAGCCTGCGCAGGACGGCCGACGCCTCACCTGGCTCGACCCGGTTCCCCCGGATCTTGACCTGGTCGTCGGTACGGCCGAGGAACACCAGCACCCCGTCAGCGGTCCACCGCACCAGGTCCCCGGTGCGGTAGCGGCGCGAACCGGGGCCGCCGGGCGGGTCGTCGACGAACCGCTGCGCGGTCAGCTCGGGCCGGTTCAGGTAGCCGCGACCCACTCCGGCGCCGCCGATGAACAGCTCCCCGACGGCGCCGACCGGAGCCAGGTTGCCCCACTCGTCGCGGATCTCGACCCGGACGTTGTCCAGCGGCCGGCCGATCGGAATCGGACCATCGGCTCCGGCCACCGCCGGCGCCACCACGTCAAAGGTGGCGATGACCGTCGTCTCGGTCGGTCCGTACACGTTGCGTACGACGTACGGCACCCCGGACTGTGGGCGTACCCGCAGTTGCTGGCCGCCGACGGTGAGGTGACGCAGCCGGGGCTGGGCCGCGACAGGCAGCGAGAGCAACCCTTCCCCGATCGGTGTGGGCAGCATCGCGACGCTCACCCCGGCGGTACGCATCCAGCGCGCCAGCGCCATCGAGTCCAGCCGTACGTCGTCGTCGGCGATCGTCAGGCTCGCACCGACCTGCAGCGGCGGCCAGATCTCCAGCACCGAGGCGTCGAAGCTCTGCCCGCACACCACGGCACTCCGGTCGTCGGCGGTCAGCTCCAGCTCGTCGCGGTACCACCGGCACAGGTTCAGCACGCTGCGGTGGGTGATGACCACACCCTTCGGCCTGCCGGTGGAACCGGAGGTGTACATGACGTAGCACGCCGCATCCGGATCGTCCGCCACGCGGCCGGGGTCGTCGGACCCGCCGACGGGATCGGTGTCGCCGTACCCGTCGACGTGCAGCAGACGGACCCCGTCGGGCAGGTCCGGTGCGGTGTCACCCCCGGTGGCCAGCACCACCCGGGCCGCGCTGTCCGAGACCATGAAACTCACCTGCCGGCCGCCGAGGGACGGATCCAACGGCAGGTACGCGGCTCCGGCGCGCAGCACCGCCAGGGCGGCGACGACGAACTCCGGTGACCGGGGCAGCCACAGCGCCACGATGTCGCCTGCGGCGATCCCGTGCCGGACCAGCCGCTGCGCCAGAGCGGTGGCCTGCTCGTCGAGTTGCCGGTAGGTCAGCACCGTGCCGCCACCGATCACCGCGACCGCCTGCGGCGTGCGTCGCGCCCACTGCCGCACCGCGTCGTGCACACCACCGGGCGGCAGCACGCGCTGTCGTCCAACGCCCCAACCCTCCAGCGCGTCCCGGTCGGTGTCGAGGATGCCGACCAGCTTCGAGATCGGCGTATCGGGCTGGTCGACGGCGGCGGCCAGCGTCGCGACCAGATACGACAGCAACCGCTCGGCGCTGTCCGCCACGAACAGGTCGGTGCCGTACTCCAACCGGCAGTCGATCCCGTCGGCGTGGTTGGTCACGTACAGGGCCAGGTCGGTCACCGCCCGTTCGGCCCGGTGCGCCAGGGTGCGGGCGGTCACCCCGGGCAGGTCGAGCGGGAGCTGGTCGCCGCCGTTGTCGAACTCCACGATGGTCTGGAAGACCGGGGTCCGGCTGGTGTCCCGGTCCGGGCTCACCGCGCCGACGACGGCGTCGAACGGCATGTCGGCATGGTCGTACGCGTCCAGGGCGGTGTCGCGGACCTGCTTGAGCAGGTTGGCGAAGGTCGGGTCGCCGGACAGGTCCAGCCGCAGGGCGACCGTGTTGAGGAAGAACCCCACCACCGCCTCGGCGCCGGTGGGCCGGACCGACACCGGTGTGCCGACGACCAGCTGATCGCTGCGGGTGAACCGGCGCAGCGTGGCCGCGTACCCGGCGAGTACCGTCATGAACAGCGTGACCCGGTGCGCGCTACTGAGCCGGCTCAGCAGCCCGGACAGCTCCGGGTCGAGCCCGCGCAGGACCGACGCGCCGGTGCCACCGCGCACCGTCGGGCGTGGTCGGTCGGTCGGCAGGTCCAGCACCGGCAGTTTACCGGCGAGTCGCTCCCGCCAGTAGGCCAGACCGGCCGGCGCGGCGGGCGAATCGCTGCCGGCGTCCGCCTCCCGCCGGGCCAGGTCCAGGCAGTCCACCGGAAGCTCCGGCAGGTCGGCGGAGCGGCTGCCGAGTGCGGCCCGGTACAACGCGGAGAGATCCCCGGCCAGCACCCGCACGGACTCGGCGTCGACCACGATGTGGTGCACGGACAGCACCAGCACGTGCCGCTCGGCCGACCACCGCAGCAGCCGGGTCGCCAGCAGCGGACCCTGCGCGAGGTCGAACTCGCGCCGGCTCTCCTCGGCCAGCACCTGCCGTACGGTGTCGTTCTCGTCCCGCCCGGCGTGCTCCTCGACGGTGAGGTCCACTGTGCCCCGGCCGAGGACGACCTGGACCGGTTCGCCGTCGCGTTCCCGGAACACGGTACGCAGCGCCCCATGCCGGGCCACCAGCTGCTCCAGTGCGGCCCGCAGCGCCGGCACGTCCAGCGGACCGTCGAGCCGTACGCTGACCGCCTCGTTGTAGGTGCCCTGGCCCGGGTGCAGCCGTTCGAGAAACCACATCCGCGCCTGCCCACGCGACGCCGGCCCGGAAAGGTCCGGGACGACGTCGCGGAAGGCCACCGGGTTGCCGGTCGCCGCCGTCAGCCTGACCGGGGACGTGTCGGTGGGCGGTGCGTCGGTCGGTGACGTCTCGGTCGCCGCCTGGTAGCTGGCCCGTAGCTGGTCCAGCTGCGGCAACCCGGCCCGCACCTGGTCGGGGGATGCGCCGAAGTCGACCAGCGTGGCCACCTCGTCGACGCCGGCGGCGGTGAGCGCGTCGATCAGCCGGATGCCGTCGTCCGGCGACCCGATCAGCGCCCGTGCCTCGCAGTACCGTTGGTAGGCGCGCTGGAACACGTAGTCCAGATCGTCGGCGTCGGCGGTGTCGAGGTCCACCTGGAATCCGAGACTGTTGGTCATCTGCCCGAACAGCGACAGCGAGGAGTGCAGGTACGCCTTCAGCGGCGCGAACGCCTCGGCCCGCGCCCGTGCCGAGTCCGCACCGAGGTAGGTGTGCACGAGCACGACCACCCGGCCGCCGTCCGGGTCGAGCCCGTGCGCGGCCCGGGTCTTTCGGTAACGCCGGATGTTGTCGGCCAACTGTTCCACCGACTGGCTCATCAGGTTCGTGACGATGCCGAGGTCGTGCTCGGCGGCCCGCTGGTACGACTCCGGGTTACCGACCACGGCGACGAACATCGGCGGCATCGCCTGCACCGGGCGGGGCAGGGTGCGGATCTCAACCGGTTCGCCGGTGCCGCTGCGCCGTTCGACGGCCTCGCCACGCCACAGCCGACGTACCTGGTCGAGGTGGCGGTACATCACGTCGCGGTGGGCACCGAAGTGCTCCGGGGCGAGGACGAAGTCGCCCGCGTGCCAGCCGGGCGCACAACCGATGCCGACTCGGCCGCCGGACAGCCGGTCGACCATGGACCAGTCCTCGGCGACCCGGATCGGGTCGTGCAGCGGCAGGACCACCGATCCGGCGTGCAACCGGATCCGGCTCGTCTCGCGGGCCAGCGCGGCGGCCAGCACCACCGGGTTGGGGAACACCCCGCCGAAGGAGTGGAAGTGGCGCTCGGGGATCCACAGCGCGTGGAATCCGTGCTGGTCGGCGAAGCGGGCCGTGTCGACGATCAGCTCGTACGGGTCGGCAGCCCCCGAGCCGGGCGGATAGTCCCCGAAGAAGTACACGCTGAAGTCCGGTGCCGGTCGTCCCGGTCCGCCCGCCGGTTCGAGGCTGCCTGCTGCTGCGGTACTCGCTGCCGGTTCGGTGCGTACCGCCGGTCCGGTTCCTGCCGTAGGCAGGGTGCGCACCGCCGGTCCGGTCGGGGCGGTGTCTTCCGGTTTCGCCGTGGGCACGGCGGGCCCGGCCGGACGGGGGAGCAGCCCGCCGGCACGCATGTCGCGTAGCGAGGCGCGCACCGCGTCGATCACCAGGTCGACGTCGTCGTCGGTGTGTGCGGTGGAGAGGAAGAAGTTGCGCCACTCCCAGACGTACACCCCCTTGAGCAGCAGGTGGTGGTAGAGCAACTCGAGGTCGGCGCGGTGCTCGAAGCGGAACTGCGAGCCGACGTGGCCGAGCCGGACCGGGTACTCCTCCTCGGCGATAAAGTCGTTCAGCGTGCCGACGAGCCGGTCGGTCCGGGCGTTGAGCTCCAGCTGCAGTCGTGGGCTGTACTCGGTCAACCGGGTCAGCACCGCGCGCGCGGCGGCCATGGAGACCGGATGCTGGATGTAGGTGCCGCCGAAGAAGGTCGTCTCCCGCTGCGGGCGGCTGTCGTCGCCGTAGCGCCAGAATCCGCCGTCGACGCCGTCCATGATGTCGGCGCGTCCGGCGATCGCCCCGATCGGGAAGCCGCCGCCGAGCAGTTTGCCGTACGTGACGAGGTCCGGGGTCACGTTGAACAGGCCCTGTGCGCCGCGCGGATGGGGCCGGAACCCGGTCAGCATCTCGTCGAACATCAGCACGATGCCGTACCGCCGGGTGATGTCCCGGAGCCGGCGCAGGAACTCCGCCGGCTGCAGGGACGGGTGGCGGCTCTGCACCGGCTCGACCACGACGGCGGCCAACCGCTCCCCGAGTGACTCGATCACCTGCAGGCTCTCCGGTACGCCGTAGTCGAGTACGACCAGGTCCGCGACGGCGCTGGCCGGGATGCCGGTGCTGACCGGGACGGTGGTCCGGTCGGCACCCGTCCCGACCGAGCGGCCGAGCACATTGTCGGCGTGTCCGTGGTACGACCCGTGGAACATGACGATCTTGTCGCGTCCGGTGGCGGCCCGGGCGAGCCGGATCGCGGCCGAGTTCGCCTCGGTGCCCGAGTTGGCGAACGCCACCCGGGGCATCCCGGTCAGCTCGCTCAACAGCACTGCGGCCTCTCCCGTGTCGACGCTGCGCGGTCCGAGCCGGATGCCCCGGGACAGGTGTTCCCGGACCGCGTCGGCGACGAAGTCCGGTTCGTGGCCGAACAGCAGTACCCCGAAGCCCATGGTGATGTCGACGTACCGGTTGCCGTCCACATCCTCCAGCCATGCGCCCTTGGCACGCTGGCCGGCGATCGGGTACAGCATCTCCTTGGTGGCGCTGCGGAAGCCGACGACCGCCCGGCTGTCGGCGAGCACGCCACGGTGGCGCTGGGCGATCTCCTTCGACCGCCGGGTCTTCGCCACGAACCGTCGCCGCAGGTCGTCCAGATGGGCTCGGCCGTGGCCGGTAGCGACCGCGCCGGCCTGACCGCTGTCGGGTGCCACGACCACCCTGGGCCCGTGCACGTCAACGCCCGGTGCTGCCGGTACCGCAGTTGGCACCGGCGGTTCGGCCGGTGCCGGTGTGGCTGGTGCCAGCGGCGCTGGCGGTGCTGGCGGTGCCGGGGTCCGACGGGACAGGATCAGGCGCGACAGTTTGCTCGGGGTGTCCGCTTCCTCGAACAGTTCGCGCATGGCGAGCCGGACGCCGAACTCGCCCTCGAACTCCCGTAGTGCGTTGATCATGGCGAGTGAGTCGGCACCCATCTCGACGAACGGGCGGTCGATGACGATGTCGTCCGGGGCGCAGCCGAGATGTCGGGCGCTGATTTCGCGTACCCGCTCGATTACCGGCGCGAGGTCCGGCGCGGCCGGTGCGGCGGCGACGGTGGCACCAGCGTCGCGGACGGGTTCGACGTCGACCATGAGCCCTCCAGGTTCGGTTCGTGCCAGCGGCGGTCCGGTCCAGTGGACTCGTCGCTGGAACGGGTACGCGGGCAGCGGCACCCGGCGCGCGTGCGCCTGCCCGGCGTCGAGCAGGGCGTTCCAGTCCAGATCGACTCCGTGGACGTGCAGCCGGGCACAGGTGTCGAGGTGCTGATCGAGTTCCGCGCCCCGGCGCTGAGCGGCGAGCGCCGACGACCCGGGCAGTGCCGCGCGCAGCAACCCGACCAGACTCGGTTGTGGACCGAGCTCCAGCACCGGCACACCGGCCGACCCGGCGGCGGCCGACGTCTCGGCGATCGCGGCCGCGACCAGGTCGAACCGGACCGGCATCCGGGTCTGCCGCACCAGGTACGCCGGGTCCGGCCGGTGCCCCGCCGGTAGCACGGTGCCGTCCACGCTGCTGACCAGCGGTGTGTCCAACGGCGCCCACGGGACCGACCCGAACGCCTCGCCGAGCCGGGGGAGGATCGGGTCGAGCAGTGCCGAGTGGAAGGCGCGGTCGACGGCGAGCCGGTGCCAACGCACCCCGAGACGGTCGAGCACGCCACAGCCGGCGTCGAGCGCCTCGACCGGCCCGGCGACGACATGTTGCTCGGCCGCGTTGGTCGCGGCGAGGTCGAGCCGCCGGTCGGTGGCGAGCACCTCGTCGACCGCGGCCCGGGTGGCGAAGACGGCCACCATGCCGCCGGGTGCGGTGTGCTCCCGCATCAGCCGTCCGCGCAACCCGGTCAGCCGCAGGCCGTCCTCGATCGTCAGCGCTCCGGCCGCAGCCAGGGCCGCGTACTCGCCGATGCTGTGGCCGGCGACGAGGCGCGGCGCCACCCCGAGCGAACTCCACAGCCCGGTCAGTGCGACCTGGAACGCGAACAGCGCCGGCTGCGCCACGTCGGCGGGCCAGATCCGGTCGTCACCGGAGAGGCCGTCGAGCAGCGGCGTCAGCACCGACGGTCCGCCGCAGCGGCGCTGGTACGCCTCGCAGGCGTCGAGCACCGCCCGCACCTGCGGGTACCACCGGTACAGCGGCCCGGCCATGCCCGGGTACGAGGTGCCCTGCCCGCCGTACACCACCACCGGCGCCACCCCGCCGGGCCCGCCGGAGGCGATGCCGGCGCCCGGCACCGTGCCGGTGGCCACCCGCCCCGGGCGTTGCCGCCCCGGCGCGGCGAGGTAGTCGTCCAGGGCGTCCGCGAGCGCCGTCGTCGTCGCGCCGGACACGACGAGTCGGTGCGGCAGGTGCGGCCGGCCGAGTGCGGTGGTGGTGGCTAGGTCGGCCGGGTCGAGCCCGGGGTCGGCCCGCAGGTGGTCGCGCAGCCGGCGGGCGAGCGTACGCAGACTCTCCGGGTGGTACGCCGACAGCGGCACCGCCACCGGGTCCGCCGTCGCGGGCGGTGCCGTCGCGGGCTCCTCCGCCCCGTGACGGGCGGGGCCGGGAGGTGCCGTCGCCGGCAGCCCCGGTCGTGCCGGTGGCGGTGCCTCCAGGATCAGGTGGGCGTTGGTGCCACCGACCGCGAGCGCGGTCACCCCCGCCCGGCGCGGCCCGGACAGATCGGGCCAGGCGCGCGCCTCGGTGGGAATGACGAACGGGCTGGCCGCCAGGTCCAACGCCGGATTGGGGCGCTCGAACCCGACCAGCGGCGGAATCGTCGCGTGCCGCAGCACCAGCACCGTCTTGATCAGGCTGGCCATGCCGGCGCAGGCGTCCAGGTGTCCGATGGCCGGCTTGGCCGAGCCGATCGCGCAGTAGCCGGTCCGGTCGGTGCGTCGGCGGTACGCCGAGGTCATCGCCTCGAACTCGATCGGGTCGCCCTTGTAGGTGCCGGTGCCGTGGGTCTCCAGGTAGCCGATCGTCTCCGGGGAGACCCCGGCCACGTCGAGCGCCCGCAGGATGGCGTCGCGCTGCCCGGCGGCGCTGGGCGCGGCGTAGCTGGTCTTCGCGGCACCGTCGTTGTTGACACCGCCACCCAGGATCACCGCGTGGATGGTGTCCCCGTCGGCGACCGCCCGGTCGTACCGCTTGAGCAGCACCGCCGCGACCCCGTTGCCGCCGACGGTGCCGTCGGACGACGCGTCGAACGCGCGGCACCGGCCGGACCGGGACAGGATGGTGCCCTTGACGTGGCGGTAGCCCAGGATCTGCGGGGTGTGCACCGCCGACGCGCCGGCCAGGGCCAGGTCGGCGTCGCCGGCGAGCAACGCCTGGCCGGCCAGGTGCACCGCCACCAGCGCGGTCGAGCAACCACTCTGCACGGTGGCCGCCGGACCGGTCAGGCCGAGCCGGTACGCGACCCGGGTGGCGGCGAAGTCGTTGTAGTTTCCCACGGCCACCTGGAACGCCGGGGCGAAGTCACCGTCCCAGCGGGCGGTGGCCAGGTTGTTGCGCAGGTAGGTGTTGAGCGGATAAAGGTGGTATCCGACACCTGCGAAGATGCCCACCCTGGTGTCAGATCGCGCGCCCGCGTACCCGCCGTTCTCCAGCGCGTGGTAGCAGGTCTGCAGGAACAGCCGGTGCTGCGGGTCGACGGTGCGCGCCTCCTGCGGGCTCATCGCGAAGAACTCGGCGTCGAACGAGTCGATGTCGTCGAGCACCCCGCTGACGGCGACGAAGTCCGGTGACTCGCGCAGCTGCTCGGGCACGCCGGCGCGGGCTAACTCGGTGGGGCTGAACCTGCGTACGCTGGTCACGCCGTCGCGGATGTTGTGCCAGTACGCCTGCGGGGTGTCCGCGCCGGGTAGCCGCAACGCCATGCCGATGATGGCGATCCGCCGGTCGTCGGTGCCACCGCGCGTCGGGGCACTCATGTCGTCGTCCGCCGACGCGCCCACAGCGCGGCCAGGAAAGCCACTGCCAGCAGTACCGCCAGCCCGTGGAACAGGGTGACCACGGTCAACGGACTGAACTGTTCCAGCAGAAAGGAGCAGGCCACCATGCCGACGCCGAAGCCGAGGTTCTCTGCGGTCGCGGAGAACCCGAAGACGTAGCCGCGTTGATCATCCGGGGTGGCCTGCAGCCGGGTGGTATAGGCGATCTCGGTGAAGCCGTCGGCGATGCCGGCGACGGTGGCGACCAGGACGGCCAGCGGCAGCGGCGGCGCGGTGAAGGTGAGGATGAACGCCACCGACATGAGCGCCGCGCCGGCGGCGAACGCGCGCTCGTTGATGGTCCGGCCGGTGCGTCTGGCCCAACGGGCGACGCCGCGTTGCGCGATGATGTTGCCGACCGCCCAGGTGGCCCAGAACTGGGACATGAACGCGGCCGGATGCTGCGGGTCCAGCATGGTGGACAGCACCGGCAGGCCGACGTTGTGCGAGGCCGAGCCGAAGGCGTCGGCGGCGCGCAGACTGATCAGCGCGAGCAGGACCGGGGTGAGCCGCAAATAGCGCAGGGCCGTCAACTGCGCGGCGAGAATCCCGGGCCGCCGCAGCGCGTCATCCGGTCCGGCGTCTGCTGCGGCGCCCGGCACGGAGTCCGCCGCCTCGGCCGCGTCCGTCGCGCCTGCCGGCCGCCGGCTGCGGGTGGTGATCGGCAGCCGGGCCAGGACCGCCGCTGAGAAGAGGAACGCCCCGGCGTCGATGAGAAACGCACCGGTGTAGCCGACCGTGGAGATGAGCACGCCGGCCGAGCCGAACCCGGCGACCATCGCCAGCGAACGGCCGGTGGCCAGCAGCGCGTTGGCCCGGACCCGTTGGTCCTGCCCGACGATCTCGGGGATGCTGCTGCGCAGCGCGACACTGGTGACGGTCGCCCCGGCGCCGGTGACGACCGCGACGGCGTACAACAGGCCGGCCTGGGCCGTGGCTGGCGCGATGACCAGCACGATCAGGGCGAACGCCTGGCTGACGTCGGAGGTCACCATCAGCCGCTTGCGGTCGAGCCGGGACACCAGGCTGCCGGCGCCGAATCCGGTGAGGACACTGGTGGCCAGGCGTAACGCCATGAACAGGCCGGTGTGGGTGGCGCTGCCGGTCAGCGAGTACGCGAACAGGCTCAGCGCGATCATGTCCAGATAGGTGCCGTACGCCGAAACCGCGTTGCCGACCACCAGGAAGCGGAAGTGTCGCATCCCGCTGCCGGTCCGGCCCGGGTCCTGATCCGTGACGGTCACGATCGGCCGGCGGGTACGTCAGGCGCCGTCGGCCTCGGTCGTGGGGGGTGCCCGGCAGAGCGGGAAGGGTGCGGCAAGCTGTGCCCCCAAGGACGGTGGTCGCCATTGGCTCGCGGTTACGTGATGACTACCGCCCGTCAGAGTATGGGACGCCATCGATCTGATCAACATCTACTTTCCCTAGGAAGCCGGCACGAGGCGTCAGCCCACCGAGAACCACAGATGCTGCGGCCGATGGTCGGACAGGTACTCCGCAGACGCCAGTTCGTACCGGTGCACCCTGACCGGACCTGCGGTGAACGTCCAGTCGATCCGCCAGAACGGCAGCGGCAGGCCGGCGAGGGGACTGTCCCACTGGAAGGTCATCGGGGCGTTGAACCGCCAGCTCATCGGCAGCAGGTGACGGCTCGCCGTGGTCGCGTCCTCGGCCACCGCCCGCAACGGGTCGAGCGTCCCCATGGACGAGGTGGCGTTGAAGTCGCCGGAGATGATCGACGGGTTCGGGTTGGCCTGCAGATCGTCGACGAGACCCTGCACCTCAGCCTGCCGCCAGTCGAACTTGCGGCGGAAGTACGCGTCCGGGTCGACCTGGGGCCGCAGGATGCTCAGGTCGATGGCGGTGGGCACGGTGACGTGCACGTTGTAGACCGAAACGGTGCTGTCCCCCACGCGCAGGTCGGTGCGCAGCACTTTGTCCCGGCTGAACACCTGGTTGAACGGTGCGTCCGGAGACAGCTGCGTGGCCGGGCCGAAGACCGGCGTGGCCACGACCGGGAACCGGGAGATGGTGACGAGTTCGCTGCGGTGCACGATGTGGTAGCCGGGGAACTCCGCCTGCAATCTGGCGTCGTCCCGGATCGGGTGGTAGCCGACCTCGCCGGTGCCCGGCACCCAGATCACATGCTCCTGTAGCAGGTACACGTCGGCGTCGAGCCGTTTCAGGAATCTGAGCTGCGCCTGCGGATCCTCGTTGCTCATGCCCCAGTAGTTGGTGTTCCAGCTCACCACGTGCACCGCGCTGGCCGGGACGGGCCGGTCGCCGGGCCGCAGCGCGTGCAGGTTGACGCCGGTCTGGTCGATGCCGGGCAGCAGGCCGGCCAGGGCCAGGGCGGCGGCCCACCGCCGA
Organism: Micromonospora sp. ABR4_055; assembly: GCF_056160425.1. Lineage (NCBI taxonomy): Bacteria > Bacillati > Actinomycetota > Actinomycetes > Micromonosporales > Micromonosporaceae > Micromonospora > Micromonospora sp. ABR4_055. The sequence goes on along the minus strand of NZ_JBSWXD010000045.1, from coordinate 25,064 downwards.
CGCGGACCGCACGCGGCGGCGCTGAGTCCGAGCAGCAGCAGTGGCACGGCGATGAGGAACACCGGCGGCACCGCGTCGAGCAGGATCGACCAGTGCCATCTGCCGGTGGCGGCCCGGCGCACGACGTTGTAGCCCAGCCACAGCACCGCCGCCGCGATCAGCAGCCAGCCGTACCAGCACCGCAGGGCCCGGGCCACGCGCTGCCACCGAGGCGCGGTCCGGTCGGTGAGCGGCGGCACCGGTGCGGGGGACCCGGCGATGTCATCGATCGTCACGGCGTGGTCCTTTCGTACATGTGACGGAACTGTCGGCTGGTGAGCCAGGTGAGGACGCCGACGGCGAGTCCACCGGCGACGGTGGCGTTGACCAGCAGGTGCACCGCGGTGAAGAAGACCAGGAAGGGCCAGCCCCGCTCGTGGCGGACGAACGCGTACTGGCCGGCGTCGACGGCGACGAACGCGGCCAGCAGCAGCGCGGTGCCGACCAGCACCGGCGGGTGGACCACCGCCGCCGGCAGGCTGAGCATGGTGAGCAGTGCCAGCACCGAGGCGGCGGCCCGGCCACCGGTCTCCATCCCCTGCATCGCCCGGCCGCGATGCAGATAGAACGGCACCCGCAGCCGGGCGCGGCGAATCGCCTTGCGCAGCAGGGGTATCAGGTGGCTCTCGTCGGAGAGCCGACCGCTGACGCGGGCGGTGAGCAGCATCGGGTACCGCTGGGACAGCCGCTCCGCGTGGTCGATCTCCTCGGTCTGCCGCAGCGCCGGGTTGAACCCGCCGGCGGCGTCGAACGCCGCGCGGGTTACCGCGCCGAGCGCGTAGAAGCCGCCGCTGACCTCGCCCTGCGCGCTGACCCGCCAGTAGTGGTACTGGAGGATGCGGTACTGCCCGACCGGTCCCTCGGGGAACAGCGGCACCTTGTCCGGTACGCCGAAGACCGCGCCGTACCCTCGTGGGCCGCACAGCAGCGCGACCGCGTTCTCGATCGCGTCCGGGCACATGACCATGTCCGCGTCGATGAAGAAGACGATGTCGCCCTTGGCGTGCCGGACACCGAGGTTGCGGGTGGCGCCGGGTCCACCGTTGCGCTCGGCCCGCACGAGGGTGCAGGCGTGCCGGGCGGCACGTACGGCGCTGTCGTCGGTGCTGGCGTCGTCGACCACGATGACCTCGTGCGCCGGGTAGGTCTGGGTCGACACCGACGCCAGGCACAGGTCGATGGTCCGGCTGTCGTTGTACATCGGTACGACGACCGACACCTTCGGCTCATCCATGCAACTGACTCCCTTCCAGCAGCAGCAGCCACAGCGCGGCGTTGACCAGCAGCACCCGGTCGCGCAGCAGCACCGAGACGGGGTTGCCGCCACCCGAGTCGACGAACACGACCTGCAGGTAGCGGAAGAGGGCGAACAGCGCGCACGGGACGGTCAGCAGCCCGGTGGCGCTGACCGTGGCGGCGTACGCCAGGTAGGTGACGAGGGTGGCGGCGGCGGTCAGCACCAGCAGCGCGTCGACCAGGTGCTGGTTGTAGCCGGCCAGCGCCGGCCGGTGGGCCGATTCGTCGGCGAGCAGTTCGTGGCGGCGTTTGCCGAGGACGAGCAGCAGACATACCGACAGCACGCACAGCACGAGCCAGCCGGGCGGACGCGCTCCGACGGTCGTGTAGCCCTGCACCAGCCGCAGCACGAACCCGGTGGCGACGACGAACAGGTCCACCAGCGGTACGTGCTTGAGGCCGAAGCTGTACGCGAGGTTCAGTGGCAGGTAAACCAGCAGCGGCCACCAGGCGGTCAGCGCGTCGCCGACGATCACCGCGAGGGCGGCCAGCAGCAGTACCCCGAGCAGCGCCGCCGTCCGGGGGGTGACCCGTCCAGCCGCGATCGGGCGGTGGCGTTTGGTCAGGCTGGCCCGGTCCTGCTCGCGGTCGGCGATGTCGTTGAGCACGTAGACGGTCGAGGCGGCGAGGACGAACGCGCCGACCGCGACGGCGAGCCGGCCGGCGGACCGCCAGTCCATCAACGCGGGGTCCAGCAGCGCGAACAGCACCACCAGGTTCTTCGGCCACTGTCCGGGTCGCAGCAGGACGATCAGGTCGCGGGCGAGGCCGGGGCGCGGACGGTCGGAAGAAGACCTTCGGTCAGAAGAAGACCTTGGCGGCGGCGAGAGCACCCTGTCTCCAGGGATCGCGGCTGGTACGTCCGGTGTTCTGGGCAGCATCACGGGGCTCCTTGCGCTGGTCACGCCACCAGGCGTAGGTGTCGAGGATGGCGTCCTGGTTGGACATACGGGGGGTGAATCCGAGCCGGTCCCGGGCCTTGTCGATGCAGACGAACGAGTCGGCGGTGAGCTTGTGCAGCAGGCGCCCGTACACCGGGGACAGCCGCAGCCGTTCGAGCGTGCCGAGCAGCGCGAGCGCCGGGCGGCTCGGCACCGACACCACCCGTCCGCCGTGCCCGGCGGCGTCCAGCACGGCCTGGAAGTCCTCGCGCAGGGTGCCGAAGGAGGCCGCGCCGAGGTTGTACGTGTCGTTGGCCACCGGGTCGGGTGCGTCCAGCACGGTGGTCACCGCGTCGACGAGGTCGGACAGGGCGAGCATCTGGATGCGCACGTCGCCACGGCCGATCACCGGGAAGTTGCGGCCTTCCTCGGCCCACTCGAACAGCATGGAGAACAGCCCCATCCGGCCGGGGCCGAGGAACGTCTTGGGCCGCACGATCGGCAGGCAGGCGCCGTCGGCGCGCAGCCGTTCGGCGTACTCCTCCGCGGCGGACTTCGCGGCGCTGTACGGGTCGACCGGCTCCCGGGGGTGTTCCTCCGTCGTGGGTACGGTCCGGGGCAGGCCGTAGACGGCGGTGGACGAGATGTGCACCACCCGGGCCACCCCGGCCCGGACCGCAGCCGTCAGCACGGTCCGCGCGCCGTCGACGATGATCGACCGGATCTCGGCGACCGGGTAGCTGGGCAGCGCCGACGCGCAGTGCACGACGGCGTCGGCGCCCGCCACCGCCCGGGACATCGCGGCCGGATCCCTTACGTCGCCGGTCACCGCGACGTCGACGCCGGGGCGCAGATCGATGCCGCGGACGTGGTGGCCGTCGGCGCGCAGCCGGGCGGCGAGGTGGGAGCCGAGCATGCCGGCGGCTCCGGTGACGACGACCGTCCGGCTCACCACAGCGTGCTCACCTTCTCCCGGACGAACCGGGTGACCAGCCGCCCGAGCCCATGGGCGAGAGTGCGGTCCAGGCTGTCCACGGCGCGTTCGACGTCCGCGGGCACGGTCACCAGACTCGGCGCGATGATCAACGGGTTGCGCCCGTTGAGGGTGTAGTAGGCGAACACGTCGTGGTCGTGATAGAGCGCGTTGATCACGGCGCAGGTGACCAGCTTCGTCCTGAATCGTGGGTCCTTGGCCATGCCGCCGGGTGCCAGCTTGGCCACGAGGTCGAGGATCCGTGGGCCGCCGTCGATGAAGACCCCCCACAGCGCACCGGCGCCGGCCACCTGGCTGACGATGTCCGGGTACTGCTTGGCGATCCGCGCCAGGCCGGGACGCAGGACCCGTTCCAGGTCGCGGGCCAGGGCCGGGTAGTCGTCGGCGACCGCGACGTTGACCGCTTCCAACGCGGTGGCGCATTCCTCGCCGAAGCCGTAGTAGGTGGTGCTGGTGCTCTGCAGCAACGCGTCGCCGAGGTTGTCGTAGGCCCTGCGGTACAGCGGTTCCCGGGCCACGAACGCGGAGATCGACGACTTGCCGCCACCGAACGACTTCGACGTGGTCAGCACGTCGGGGATCAGCCCCTCGTGGCGCATGAAGTAGAAGAGGCTGCCGGTCTTGCCCCAGCCGGTGTAGATCTCGTCGAAGACCAGGACGATGTCCTGCTCGGTGCAGAGTTCGCGTAGGCCGTAGAGGAACTCGGCCGAGCACCAGCGGATCGTCGACGCGCTGAACGGTTCGATGAGGATGGCGTAGACGTCGCCCCGGTGGCGGGTGACGGCGGCGCGCACCGACTCCAGATCGCCGTAGGTGAAGGTGTCGATACCGGGGATGGTGGGGAAGGCGTACTGGCTCTGCCCGGTCAGGCCACCCGAGCCCAGCAGCTTGCCGTGGAAGCTGATGTCGGCGCGCAGCACCGTCGCGCGGCGCCCGTCGTGGTACTTGTACGCGAGCTTGACCGCACCCTCCACCGCCTCGGCGCCGGAGTTCGGCAGGAACGACATGTTCAGGTCGCCGGGGAGCACCTGGGCGAGGTTGTGGGACAGCGCCGCCAGGTACGGGGAGAAGTAGGTCTTGTGCACCTCCATCCGGTGCCGGTCGGTGTACCGTCGTCGGGCGGCCAGGATCCGCGGGTGGTTGTGGCCGTGGTTGAGCACGCCGACCCCGCCGGTGACGTCGAGGATTCGGCGGCCGTCCCGTTGGTAGAGGTAGGCGCCCTCGGCGCGGTCGACCAGTTCTCGGCCGAACCCGAACGAGGTCATCAGCGACACCTGGGACTTGTTCACGTGCCGTCGGTACAGGTCGTGGACCTCGCCGGCGTCGAGCCGTTCGGCGTCGTCAAGGGTGAACAGCGTGGACATGCGACTCTCCTCGGTGCAGGAAACGGGCCAGGCCGAGTACGGCGAGGGAGGTACCGATCTCGACGACGACGCAGATCAGCCGGCTGGCGAGGGCGACCGTGCCGGCCACCCCCCAGGGCAGGACGGTGGCCAGAGCGGCGGCGAGCGCGAACTCGCGTACCCCCCAGCCGTCAGGTGCGACGATTGACAGGCTGCCGGCCACGGTGGCCAGTGCGAACGCGCCGACAGCGACCGCTGCCGAACGGTCGGCCGGCGCGCCGAGCGCCACCGCCAGCGCCCACAGGTGCAGGCCGGAGACCAGCCAGGACAGCAGTGCCAGCGCCAGCGCGGCGCGGACCGCCGCCGGCCGAAGCGGGGTGACCGGGCGTCGGACGAGCCGGGCGACCAGGGCGACGGGCCGGTCGAGCAGCGCCGGGCGGACCAGCAGGGCGACGAATCCGACGAGGGGCAGCAGGATCCAGGGCCCCGGCGCGGCGAGCAGTCCCACCCCGGCCCCGGCGAGGATGGTGAGCCCGATACTGACCAGGTAGGCGGTGATCATGCGTTCGGCAGGTGCCCCGGCCTGCCGGCCCAGGTCCACGTGGGTGACCACGCCCCAGACCCGTCCGGGCAAGTACTTGCCGAGTTGGCCGAGGAAGAAGATCCGGGCCGCCGGGAGGCCGCGGACTGGGACCAGGACCCGCCACGCCACCATGCCGATCAGCAACCCGGCCAGGTTCGCGGCGGTCGCCGCCAGCAGCAGCGGCAGGCCGGCCGGGCGACTCAGCGCAACCAGTGGTGCGGTGCCAGCGGCGCGTACCGTGAAGCCGAGCGCGACCACGGCGGCGACCAGCACCACCGGGGTGAGCCAGCGCGTCGGCCGGGTGCCGAGCAGCAGCCGTACGCAGCCCAGCGCCGCCCCGGCGACCAGCGCGACGTGCAGCAGCAGGTGCACCCCGAGGAAGAACGGCAGGAAACGGCGACCACGGTGGTGGGCGACGAACCGCAGCAGCCCGAGGTCGCAGACCGCGAAGACGGCGACCAGCAGCGCCGAACCGAGGGCGAAGGCCGAATGGATCACGGCCATCGGGAGCATGCCCAGCGCCCCCGCCACGGCGAGGATTCCGGTGGGGCGGTTCGCGGTCACGCTGGCGCGGCCCTTGCGGCGGGCGGCCAGTACGGTCCGGGCGAGCAGTTGGGACCGGCGGAACTGCTCGGCCAGCAGCGGACCGAGCCGGGCGACCTCGTCGTGCCGGGCGACGACGCGCTCGCTGAGCACGATCCGGGTACGCGGGGCGAGTCGGTCGCTGTACTCCAGGTCCTCGGAGTCACGTAGTTGCTCGTCGAACGGCCCGACCTCGTCGAATATCGAGCGGCGGATCGCCGCCTGGGCGAAGAAGGCGGTCCGGACCGGGCCGGCGTGCCGCCGTAGCCACCAGTACGCGTGCAGCGTGCGGTACCACTCGACCGGTCCGTCGTCGACGAGCGGCTCCGGTGCGATCACCCCGTGCACGCAGCCGACGTCCGGATCGTCGCGCAGGATCGCCACCGCGTTGGCGATGGCGTCGGGCTCCAGCGCCTCGTCGGAGTCGAGGAAGAACAGCACGTCGCCGGAGGCGAGGGCGGCTCCGGTGTTGCGGGCGGCGGAGACGCCCCGGTTGTCGGGGTGGACGACGGTCCGGCACGGGAACCGCGCGGCGATATCCCGCGAGCCGTCCGTGCTGTGGTCGTCGACGACGATGACCTCGTGCGGCGGGTACGTCTGCCCGTACACCGAGCGCAGGCAGGCGTCGAGGGTCCTGGCGTAGTTGTAGTTGGGGATGACTACGGAGACGGTGAGGGCCATGCGATCAGCGAAACAGTCGCCGACTTCGATGGAATATCGCTTCGCTGTCCCGCCCGGCGGACCCGGTGGCTGGCCGATATCTCAGCGAAAGCGGTCGATGTCCGATCGATAGTCGCCGGATACCGGGTCCGGCGGCTACCTGGTGGCGGTACGCGGCGAACCGGAGGCGTCGTCACCGGCCGGACCCTGCCAGCCGAGCCGGGCCGCCTGGTGCACCGCGGCCATCAGGGTGGGCAGTTCGGCGGTCAGCCAGCTGACCGGATCGGCACGCAGCCGGTCCACCGCCGCGTCGGTCATCATCGGCGAGGGCACCACGCCGGCGCCGTCCGTCGGTCGGCTCGCCGTACCGGTCAGGTACAGGCAGGTGGCCCAGACCCGGCGCAGCGACTGCTCCCGTACCACCGCGGTGTCCTCGACCTCGGCGCGTTCCGCGGCGAACACGCGGACCAGCGCCGGCAACCGGTACAGCGGTTGGCCACCACCCGGCACGCGCTCCGCGTCCACCAGCTGCGCGTCGGTCAACTGTTCGAGCAGGTCCTCGGCGATGGTCGGTTCGGCGTCCAGCAGAGCCGCCGCGACCCAGGCCGGGAGCTGGGCGCAGTCCAGCAGCGCGAGCCGGCGCAGCAGCCGTCGGGTGCCGTCGGGCAGGGCCCGGTAGCTACCCGCCAGGCTCGCCCGCACACTGAGCGGCCCGTGCTCCAGCTCGTCGAGCCACCGCGTGTCGTCGCGCATCCGCGCCACGAGCTGGCCGATGCCCCAGTGCTCCCGCGCGGTCAGCCGGGCACCGGCGATCCGCAGGGCGAGAGGCAGCCCGCCACAGAAGGTGACGAGAGCGTCCGCCGCGTCCGCCTCGGTGTCCACCCGCTGGTGACCGATGATCCTGCCGAGCAGCCGCAGCCCGTCGGCGGGACTGAGCGGCCGGGGCCGGACACGGTGCGCGCCGGGCAGGCCAACCAGGGCGGACCGGCTGGTGACGAGCACACCACAGGTGCCGCTCCCGGGCAGCAGTGGCTGGACCTGCGACTCGTCGGTGACGCCGTCGAGCACGACGAGGATCCGCTGACCCGCGAGTCGGCTCCGGTACAGGTGGGTCTGCTCGTCGATCTCCACTGGTATGTCGGCCCGGTCGACGCCGAGCGCCCGAAGGAAGCGGCGCAGCACCTGCTCCGTGCTGCCCTGCGTCGCGTCGAGCGACGCGTAGAGCTGTCCGTCCGGGTAGTCGGGGAGCATCCGGTGTGCCACGTGCAGGGCCAGGGCGGATTTGCCGATGCCGGCGCGGCCGGTGACGGAGACCACCGGCACTGCCCTTCCGTCGGCCCGGCCCGGGGCCAGGGCGTTGCAGGCGGCGGCGATCTCGGCTTCGCGGCCGATGAAGTCGGCCGTGTCGGACGGCAACTGGCACGGCGTGGGGCGCGGTGCGGCCGGCCGGTACCCCCGCCAGCCAGTGGCGTGGTGTGTGGACAGCTCCAGTTGGGTATCGCCGCGGAGAATTCCCTGTTCGAGCCGGCGTAGCTCGTCGCCCGGTTCGATGCCGAGCATGTCGATGAACGCGGTCCGCGCGGCGTGGTAAGTGTCCAGCGCCTCTGCCTGCCGGCCCGAGCGGTACAACGCCAGCATCAGAAGTGCGTACAGCCGCTCGCGTAGCCGGCCGCGTTCGATGAGCCAGATCAGCTCACCGATCACCTCCTCGTGGCGGCCCAGGGCCAGATCGAGTCGGATCCGCTCCTCGATCGCGGCGGTTCGCGACTCCTCGAGCCGTTTACGGCCTGCTGCGATGACCCGTCCCGGCAGGCCGGCCAGGGCGGGACCGCTCCACAGCGCCAGAGCCGCGCGCAGCCGTTCGGCGGCTGCGGCCAGATTGCCGAGGGCCATGATGGAGCGTGCCTCGGCGATGAGCCGGTTGAACACGTCGACGTCGAGTTGACCGTCGCCGACCCGGAGAAGATATCCGCAGCGGTGGGTCTCGAAAGGGCTGGCCAGGTCGCGGCCGGCGAAGGTCCGGCGCAGGGTCGACAGACAGATCTGCACCTGGCCGCGTGCGGTCGACGGTGGGCTCTCCTCCCACACCGCGTCGATGAGCCGTTCCACCGTTACGACACGGTTGGCCTCCAGCGCCAGTATCGCCATGATCACCTGACTGCGGCGTCCCGGTACGCGAAACCGCTGCCCCTGGTGGCCGACGCGAAGGGGCCCCAGTATCTCTACACGCACGCTGTTACCTCCGGTAGTCACTCCGGTTCGTCTGCGGTGTCGTCGACCCGTCGTTTCCTGAGGCTGAATCGTGGTTACCGCCTCTTCTTGTGGTCGTCAAAACCGTCGTCGAGCGGAAATTGCAGCAATAATCCAAGATCCCGAAGATTCACGAAAGTCTATCATTAGTAACCGCATGCTTCCATAGCGCGACTGTGTTCGAAGAGGCGGCACCGGGTACTGTGCCGAATGGTGCTGTGGCATTAGTTCTGGAGATATCCACAGCCAATCATCGATAAATGATCTTTTCTGACTGACGGTCGTCACGGTGTGGTGCCGGTTACCAGCGGCGGTCATCCTGGTGTGTCCGATGGCGTCGGGCCGCAGGTGCATCCTGATTCATCTCCGGCAGCACGCTCGGCCGGTGGTGCCGCCCGTTCCTCGACCTGGGCCGGGGGTAGTCGGGGGTGGGCCGGGGGCGGCGGTGACCGCCGCAGCACCCGGCTGGTGAGTCTCAGCAGGGTCGACCGAGCGCGGCGAGTCGGTCAGGACGACTCGGCCCTGGACGCCCGACCCGTGACGCGAGTTCGTCGCAGGCGCTGCTGGATGAAGTCGTCGAGCGTCGATGCCGCAGGGTGATTGTGCAGAGCGTAGAGTCTCCGAGCCTCGGTGGCGTAGCGCCACGCTGCCGTCCGACGGTGGCACGTCACGCAGATTCCCGCCAGGCCGTGGTAGGCCTCGGCGAGCGCGATGTCGTCAGGGCAGCCGGCCGCCGCCACTGCCGCCCGCTCGTATGCCCGCCGCGCGGCCAGACGCCGACCCTGTCGCAGGAGCGTCTCCGCCAGGGCGTTGAGAATCAACGCGCAACTGCCTGGATCCCCCAACTCCTGAGCGAGATCGAGCGCCTGCTCGTACCGGTCCCGAGCCGACCCGAGCTGGTCCAGGTCCCGCAAGGAGTCCGCATGCTCCCAGAACGCACCGACAAGCATGGTCCGGTCTCCCAGCCAGCTCAGCATGTCGATCGCACGCGTGTGGTGCCCGGTCGCCTCATCGGCCTGTCGCTCCACCGCGGCGACCCGGCCCAGCCCTGAGTGTGCTGCCGCCTCGGCCTGCTCGTCGCGGTGTCGAACGGCCAGATCGAGGGCCTTCCGGTAGGCGTCGGCTGCCGCAGCGCGCTTCTGCTGATCGTGCAGGACAGTGCCGATGCCGTACCAGATCCTTCCCTGCAGCGGCTCGTCACCTGCCGCCACTGCCAGGTCGAGTGCCTCACGGTAGCCCGCCATGGCCCGCGCCCGCTCGCCCTGCCAGAAGGCGGCCAGGCCGAGCAGCAGCAGCACACTCGCCTGGCCGCGGCTGTCGTTCGCCCTGCGCGCGGCGGCCAACGCCCGTTGCCCGTACTCACGCGTCGGGCCGTACCGACTTCGTCGAAGCTCGACGGCCGCCAGGTCGTGCAACGCGGCACCGAACGCCGCCGGATCGTCGAGGCGTGTCGCGGCCCGTACCGCGGCCTCGTGAACGGCGGTCGATGTTGGCAGCATGCCGATGGTGTCCAGGTGTCGGCTGAGAGTCCTGGCCAGGTCGACAGCGTGCCGGGGTAGGTGGCGTTCAGCGGTGGTGACCACGCGCACCAGCACCGGTATCTCTCGTTGAAGCCAGGCCCGGGCGGTCTCGGGTCCGAGCAGTTCAGGGATCTCGGCGGCGGACGAGGCAACCGCAGGCAGCGCGGTGCGTAGTGACGGGTATGACACGCCGATGGCGACCGAGGTGCTCGCGAGGTAGTGGTCGAACAGCCGGCGGCGTGCCTCGTCCACCGAATTCTCCTGGCCGGCGAGGTCCAGTGCGTACTGGCGGAGCAGGTCGTGCAGGGCGAAGCGCCCGTCGCCCCGTGGCTCGACCAGATTCGCCCGTGCGAGCTCGGTCAACAGGCGCCGCGACTCGCCCAGCGTGGTGGACGTCAGCGCCGCCACCGCGTACGCGTCGAAGTCGGGCCCGGGATGCACACCGATCATCCGCAACGCGCGTCGCTCGGCCTCGCCCGGGAGCCTGCGGTACGACCAGGAGAAGACCGTTCGGATCGCCCCGTACGAGTCCCCGGTAGGGCTCAGTGCGGTCATCGCCGTAGTCTCGACGAGTTCCTGCGCAAGCTGTGCCAAGGGCTCGGCTGGATTCTCCGCCAGCCGCTGCGCGGCGATGCGCAGGGCGAGCGGGAGCCCGGAGCAGCCGTCGGCCACCGCGCGAAGAGCAGCCGGCTCGGCCTCGGCTCGCGTGCCGACCAGTTTGCTCAGCAGGGCCAGTGAGTCCGTGTCCGGCATCCGGGACAGACTGATCCGGGTGACGTCGGTGGTGGCCGACAGGCCGGCGAGAGTGTCCCGGCTGGTGATCAGGACCATGGACGGCCCGGTGCCGGGAAGCAGCGGACGGACCTGGTCCGCCGAGGCCGCGTTGTCGAGCACGACGAGTATCCGACGGCCGGCGACCAGACTGCGGTACAGCGCGGTGCGTTCGTCGAGACCCTCCGGAATCGACGGGCCGGCGACACCGAGACCGGAGAGGAAGACTGCCAGGGCGTCGCGTGGCGGTACGGCCTGATCGGGGTGGTAACCCTGCAGGTTCACGTGCAGTTGTCCGTGGGGGAAATGCACGCGGCTCCGATGAGCCCAGTGCATGGCCAGCGCGGTCTTACCCACTCCTGCGGTCCCGGAGATCAGTACCACGGTGGGCGCCGTGGTGGATCGACGTAGCTGCCCGGCGAGCCGCGCGACCTCGGCGGCCCGGCCGGTGAAGTACCGCGTGGCCGCCTCGAGTTGCGCGGGGACCGGGGTGGTGGCCAGGTTCGTGCCCCGGTCCCGTTGGCGCAGTGCCCCGGTCACGGTCGCCGTGGCGGTGATGACCGCCAACAGCAGGCTCAGCACGGACGCTACCTGATCACTCTGCCCGAGACCGATGCGCAGGAACAGCCATGCCAGGACGCCCTCGACACCGACCACCAGGATCAGAACTGCGACGATCAGCAGTCGCCACTTCATTGACCAATGGTATCGACTGATGTAGTCATCTGCGTCTGGCGAGTCATTCAGATTGATGTCGCAGGGATAAACAGCGTAGGTCGGCGTCGCGACATGGGGCAGGTGTCGTGAATCTTCCAGCATCATTGGTGATGATCGTCGGTTTTACTGGTTCCTGCTCGCCGACCGCCAGCGGATCAGGTCATCGCGGGCGAGGGCTGACAGACGGTGGCCGGGTACGGTTGTCGATGATCGGAAGCTGTGGGCGTCTGCTGGCGGCAGCGGAGGCCCGCAGGCGACGGACCGGGGGAGAGAGCGGGCGTGGCGCTGTGGAGAGCCCTTGTCGTCCCAGGCGGTTGGGAAGGGCACCGGCCGGTCGAGGCGACGGGATTGTTCATCCCGCTCCTCGAACGCAGCGGATACGCGGTACGGGTCGAGGAGTCGACGCAGATCTACGCCGACGCCGCCGAACTGGCCGGCACCGACCTCATCGTGCAGCCGACCTGGACGCGGCCCGCGCCGTCGCTGCCGCCGCCGCGATTCCGGTGCCGAGGCGGTGAGCGTCGAGCGGCTACTCCATCACCCCCACGTGACGACGGTACTCAACCTCACGGTCCCGGCGGCGCACGCCGAGATCTCCGGCGCGGCGATCGACGCCGGCCGGAATGTACGTCGAGAAGCCGCTCACCGTCACGTTCCCGCAGGGACGGTCGATCATCGAGCGGGCGGCGTCGGCCGGCGTCCGCGTCGGTTGCGCGCCGGACACCGTCCTGGGCACCGGTACGCAGACCGCCCGAGCGGCGATCGACGGTGGACTGATCGGGCGCCCGCTCTGTGCGTCGGCCATCATGGTCACCCCAGGACACGGGCGCTGGCACCCTGACCCCGACTTCTGCTACGCCCCGGGTGGCGGCCCGCTGCTGGACTTGGGGCCGTACTACCTTGCGGCGCTGGTCCACCTGCTCGGGCCGGTCCGTGCGGTGATCGGGTCGGCCAGCCAGCTGCGTGACGTCCGGGTCATCGGTGCGGGCCCCCGCGTCGGGCAGCGGATCCCGGTCGAGGTGCCGACCCACGTGACCGGTGTGCTGGAACATGCGGGCGGTGCCCTGACGACTCTCACGACCAGCTTCGACGGTGTCGCGACGACAGCCGCGCCGATCGAGGTGCAGGGGGAGAAGGGCACCCTCGCCGTACCCGACCCGAACACCTTCGACGGCGAGGTTCGCCTTTCGCGCTCGACGGCCCCGGCTGGCGTTCCCTTGATCCGCGGGCCGGCTATGTCGCCGCCTCCCGGGGGCGGCCTGATCGACCTGGTCCGGTCCGACGAGACGCGTCCGCCACGGGCCAGCGGTGAGATGGCGCTGCACGTACTCGACATCATGACCGCTCTGCTCCGGTCGACGGCAGAGGGCCGGCGGGTTGAGCTGACGACGGTGGTCGAACGCCCCACACCCGTCCCGTTGACCCCGGCCGAGAAGTGGCTGTCAGCTCTCGCACCCGGGCGCTGAACCGAAGATGTCGACCTCAGTCGACACTCCGACAGGGAGACGCGGTTGGACGCGCGCACAGCTGGCACGCTGGCGCTCGTGCTCGCCGGCGTGCTGGCTACGGCTGCGGTGGGGCGCTGGCTGGCGGGGAGGCTCAAGCAGCCGGAGATTGTCCTTGAGATCACCTGCTGCCTGCTGCTGGGCGCAGTGCTGGTGTCACAGGTGGGCTGGGGCGCGCCGGAGACCGTAGGGCGGGAGGCGCTCGAGTTCCCGGGGCACTTCGGCCTCGCCCTGTTCCTGGTGAGTGCCGCCCATGGCATTCGGCAGGGTGGCGAACGGCTCTCTGGTCGAGCCGTGGCCTGGTTGTCGGCGGGGTCCTCCCTGCCGGCCATGCTGTCCGGCGTACTGCTCGCGGCGTGGGTGCTGACGGTGGGCGGCGCCGACCTGCGGGGCGAGGCGTCGCCCACGGCATTGACACTGATGCTGGCTGTCTCGCTGGCGGTCACGGCGGTCCCGGTGCTCTCCGAGGGGACCGGTAAGGCACGGAAGCGGCGGCTGGCATCGGGTGGACCAACGGTGGCCGATCAGTTCCCAGGAAACCGGGGACTGACTCAGGCCGTCGCGGTCGCGGCCGTCGCAGTAGCGGCCAGAAGCGCGGAGTCGGTAGTGACCGTCGCTCGATGTCGCATGGCGGTCTCCTTGCCGTCTGGTATGGGCTGTGCTGACAGGACAGCATGCCTCGGCCCCGGCCCGGGCGGACCGGTGGTCGGTCGGTAGGTGGACCACGGCGCGGCGATGCGTCCAAGGTCGTCGCCGTCGCCCGTCTCGAAGTCGAGTCGCCGGCAGGTCACCTGGCGTTCCACCAAGTGTCACTGTGGATGATCAAGTCGGCCTCGCCAAAGCCCTGGCGTAAGCAGGGTGATGCTACGTAAAGTGGCTATGTGGTTACAGCCCGGCTGACCATTGGTTGGATGCGACGCGGACCCGCGACCACTGTGGTCACGGATGGATCGCCACGCGGATCCGCTCCAGCCGGTGCCACCTGGGCCAGATTCCCGAACTCGATGAGCGACTCCCGGACCGCGACACGCCGACAGCCGGCGACCGCCGCGCGGGCAGCAGGGAATCGCTCGCCGTCGCGGTTGCGCAAGACCGGGCGGATCCGACCGTGCAGTGCCGCTGCCCAGGCGGCGGCGGCCGCGGTCATGGTGACGGGCGGATGCCGACGAGGCACCGATCCCAGGCAAGGGTCGACACCACATGAGGGAGGGCACGTGATTCTCTACAACACGTCCATGGGAGTGGTCGCCGGGCTGGCATTGATCCTGGTGTCGCTTCTGCTTCGGCGGGCGGCCGCAGCCGCCCTGCCGGCTTTCCGCAACCCGGATCCCGATCCAGCGCAGGACCGGCCGGTGGCGGTGGCACCGGCCGGTGGCACCTTCGACCCGCGGCTGTGGGCGGTGGTGCTCGGCGCGCTCGGCCTGGTCCTCGCGCCGCTGGGCGCGCTGATGGCGACCACCTGGCCGTTGACCGTCAACCCGCCGCTCAACTTCATCTTCGGCGAGCCGTGCCTGATCCTGGGCGTCTTGCTGCTCGCCGCTGCGGTCTACCTCTGGCACCTGCGTGGCGACCTCGCCGGTCTGCAACAGGTGGACCTCACCCCGGTCGCCGTGGTCGTCATCGGACTCGGCGGCGTCCTGATTGCCTGTGCCGCCGCCATCGCACGGTTCGAGATCGTGGGCGGCGCGCCGGCCGCCGAACCCGTCACCGGGCTGCTCAACGGCTATCCACTTGTGGAGAACACCTTCTTCGTGCTGCTCTACCTGGCTGCCGGCCTCGGTGCCATCCTGGCGCCGCTGAGCCGCCTGCGTCCGGGCTGGCTGCTCACCGCCGCGCGGTGGCTCTGGTTTGGCAGCGGACTGGTCTTCGCCCTGTTCAGCATTTTGAACTACTACACCCACGCCGGCCTGGATATCAACCTCCGTCTCGGTACGGAGTACCGAATCTGATCAGCCTGCATCCGGCCTGACCACGAAACGAATCCGCCGCGACCCGTGAGACGCCGGCATCAGCCCGGCGTCTCACCACGAGCAGATGGCAACCAACAGCCGCTGCGTTCAGCGTGCCGGCCAGGGAGAAGCCTCCCCAACTGCGATGAGGAGGCTGACCCAGACCGATCAGGTACTGTCGTACCGGTTCGGCCGAATCGTGGTCCGGCAATGTCACTACTACGCGTGTCCGGGGCAGGGCTGTTGGGTAGCAGCCGATCGGCGGCCCGTGCCCGTAGTGCCGGCTGGCCGTACCTGAGCGAGTCGATGGTCGACAACGATATACAGACGGTGGTACACGCCAGGGCGCTGGTGACTGGCCCGACGCCGTGGACCGGCACCTGATTAGAATGGGCCCAGGGTAGGCTCCGCCGACCGTTCAGGACAACATGACCTTCGGTCAACCGAGGTGAGGGTGTCGACTCTGGTCCGGCCGTCGTGGACGGACCTATGATTGTGGCCGTATCGTGTCGACGAGAGGATCGGCTGCCCCAGTGACGACGACGAGCCCTCCGCTCTCAGCGATGATCCATGACGCCCTGATTGCCGTGCATCGGCGGTCAGGGCGCTGGCGGTTCCTCAGCGCACTGCTCGCCGGCGACCTGCCGGTGGAGGCCTTCGGGGAGTTCGTTACCCAGCGCTACTTCATCTTCCGCGCCTTCGAGGAGACTGCCGAGCAGGTCCGCGCCGACCCGATCGCGGCACCGTTCCTCTTTCCTGAGCTCGAGCGGCTTGGGCCGATCCAACGCGACCTTGCCTTCTACCATGGTCCGGATTGGATGCACAGGATCGCGCCGTACGAGGCGACGGAGGAGCACTGCGCCTGGATTCGGAGGCTGGCGGCCGAATGGCCCGGGGGGTACATCGCGCAGCACCACGTGCGGTATGTCGGTGACCTTGCCGGCGGCCAGGTATTCCGGAACAAGATGGCGGAGCATCAGGGTCTCGTCGGTCCAGGCGTCGAGCTGTACGATTTCGCGGCGATTCCGGATGCCGACGAGTTCCGAAAGCGGTATTTCGAGATGCTGGATGACGCGCTGTGGGACGCCGACGAGCAGCGCCGGATTGCAGCCGAGGCGGCACATGCTTTCAATCCACGCCTGTTTGATCCAGTGCGGACAGGGCGCGGCGCCATGAGTGATCCTGGCTACTCCGTCGAAGACGCTGCGATCCAGGTCCGGAAGACCGAGAATCAGCATCATGTAGTACGGGGTGAGGCCGAGTGAATAGACTTCATGTCGACGTAGCAGTTCACAGGCGAGGGTTGCGTCGAACCTGGTCATAATGATGACACTGGAGCCGGTGAGAAGCACATGTATCGCGACGGTGAAGTTGCCGGTGTGGTGGAGGCTGCCGCAGATCAATCGGGTCCGGAAACCCGTCGCTGCTCCAGTGCGGTTGCCGAGTCCAGCATTAGCATAAGGCGTTCGTTCGTTTCCGACCCAGCGGAGCGGGTAAGGCATGATCTTCGGTAGTCCAGTAGTGCCACCAGAAGTCATGAAGAGGTACGAGTCGCCCTCGTCTACCGTGGGGCGTCGGGACGGTGTCAGCTCACCGTGCAGGGTGAAGGCAGCAGTCGGTCCGGCGTCGAGCACCAGCGTGCCGTACTGCGGATGCGGTTTGACGTCCACCAGCACCGGTCTGCCGAGCCGCGTGGCTACGACATCGAGCAACAGGGCGCTGTCGTCACTAGTGAATGATGGGCTGATCGGCAGGACCGCAGCCCCAGCCCACCAGGTGCCGAGGACCAGGCTCAGGTAGCAGGGGTGATTCTGTGGAGCGAGGACGACCACATCACCCGGACCGATACCGGCATCCTTGAAGTGGGCCGAGAACCGGTGTGCCGACGCGACGAGCTCGGCGAAGCTGAAGACGACCTCGCCACCGTCCGGATCTGCCACCACGAACGCGGGGTGCTCCGGGTGCTCACCAGCCAGCTCGGTGAACCGGTCGAGTAGCGCGCCGGCAGGAAGTTGGGACGGTGTCACGTCAAACTCCTCATAGGTTGGAAGACGAGCGATGGCCACAGGCGCGGTGCCCCTGGACAGCTGCGCAGGCGATGCCATGGTCGCAGCAATCCCGGCTGACCACCACCGTCGTGATGGTAGGCAGTTGATGCGCATGTGCCTGGTGCTGCGCACGTGTGTCCGGGTCCGCGAGCGGACGCCGATCGGCGTCTCCAGCGGTGCCTGCCTGCCCGTGCTGGGACTAGCGGTCCTGCGGCGGCAGCATCGCGCTGGCCGAGGCGTTCGCACTGCGGCACGAGGTCGCCATCCTGCGTCGACAGATCCGGGGCCTCCCGTGCGCATGTCTTGGTCTGACTATCGGATCCGACCCTTGGCCCGCTTGCCGTCGTCGTAACCGCAGGTGGCGCGGTCGGTGGTCTCCGCGCCCCGCGTCGACTGGGAGTCGACCAACGCGGCGGTGTCGACGACGCGCTGAGACTGACCCTCTAGCGGCGGACTGGGGCTGACCCCCTCCGAGGCTGGAGGGGTGATCGCATTGGAAGACTGGGCTGAGATCCGTCGGCTGCATCGGGCCGAGGGTGTTCCGATCAAGGAGATCGGGCGCGGCGTTCGGATCCTGGCCGAGGCCGTGATGTCGCAGGGCCAGCTGCTCGACGAACTGTCAGCTGCCGGTCTCACCGCCGAAGTCGGCCAACTCGGCGTCGTACGCGCGGTCCGGGCCTGAGCGCAGCCCTTGGCCGCAGGCGCGGTTCCCAGCTGGTCGCCCGACCGCGTTGGCGTGGGACTGCTGATCGTGGATCTGCTCGGCTGGGTGGTCCCGACCGTCCGGCTTCGCCGTCTGAGGGGCGCTGCCCGAGCCTGGAAGTCAGCGCCTCGCCAGGCCGGACTGGTCGACGAGCAGCAGTGCGAGCCCGAACAGCACCATGATCGCGGCGGTGACGAACGGCAGCGGGTACGCGGCCGCGTACAGTGCGCCGCCCAGTGCCGGTCCGGCGACGAAGGCGAGTCCGTTGGTTGCGGTCAGCAGTCCTGCGGCGGGTGCCTGTTCGTGTTCCTCGACCACCATCGACGGGGCGGCGGTGTAGCCCGGCGTCGCGATTCCCATGCCGGCGGCGACGACCAGCATGGCGGCACCGATGCCCCAGACGCCGGGCACGACCGCGATGGCCAGCAGGCCCGCTGCGGCGATCGGGGCGCCGACCAGCATCAACCGGCGCGGCTGCCACCGGAGTCTCGGTACGAGGACGCCCTGCGTGCCGGCGAGTACGAGGCCGCAGGCGAAGATGACAGCGCCGGTTGCCCGGGCGGCCACGTCGGTGTCGAGGCCACCACGGTCCTGCACGGCGAAGCCGATGGTCAGCAGGACCAGGCCCAGTCCGGTGTAGAGCAGGAACCCGACGAGCAGTACCCAGCGTATCCGTGGGTCCCATGGCCGCAGCCGGGCCGGGCCGCTGGCGGGCGGCGGCCCGGTCGTGACTGATGGCGGCACCAACACGAACATGAGCAGCAGGGCGGTCAGCACTGCGGCAGGCGCGGCCCACACCGGGCCGAGCAGTCCGGCGAACGCGACCACAGCCCCGATCGCCGGCCCGAGTACGATCGCCAG
Organism: Micromonospora sp. ABR4_055; assembly: GCF_056160425.1. Taxonomy (NCBI): domain Bacteria; kingdom Bacillati; phylum Actinomycetota; class Actinomycetes; order Micromonosporales; family Micromonosporaceae; genus Micromonospora; species Micromonospora sp. ABR4_055. The sequence goes on along the minus strand of NZ_JBSWXD010000045.1, from coordinate 6,362 downwards.
CCCCTGGGCGGCACCCAGCTTGCCGACCGCGCCGGTGCGCTCCTGCGCGGTGGAGCCGGCGACGACGATGGCGAGCGCGGCGACCGGCACCGCGGCCAGCCCTGCCCCGAACAGCAGCCCGCGGGTCACCAGCATGAGCATGAAGGTGAGGCTCGGGTCGAGGTCACCAGTCAGGGCCAGGGTGGCGACGGCACCGAAGGCGGTCAGACCGGCCAGGGCGACGGTCAACCCCGTCACCAGGACGGCACGTGGCCCGAACGTGCTGCAGCGGCGTGCCCACCAGGGTGCGGCCAGCACCAGCACCGCGGCGGCGGCGCCGATGGTCAGGCCGAGCTGGGTCTCGGTGAGCCCGGTCTCGCGGGCGAACGGTGCCAGTGCCGGCAGCAGCACCTGCTGGGCACAGAACGCGACCAGGACGGCCAGCAGCAGCACCCCGGTACCGGCCTTGCCGGTGCCGGTCGGCTGGCCGGTTGAGGTGTGACTCGTCATCGCCGTACTCCTTCGGTGGTCACAGGCCGATCTTCCCGGTGGCCCAGTAGGCATCGACCGGGACGTCACGGCGGCGCGGGCCCTTGGTGCGCAGCAGCGCGCTGGCCCGCTGGGCGGTCTGCGGGTGCCCGGCCGGCAGGACGCGGACTCGTACGGAGGCGGCCGCCTCGATGCGGTCGGTCCAGGCGGTGAGGGCGGTGCCCGCCCCGTCGCCGGTGTCCAGGACGTCCAGGCCGGGCACCAGGCGTGTGACGGCGTCACGATCGTCGGGTTGCATGTCGACGGCGGTGACGGTCGCTGGACGGCCGAACCAGCGGGTGGCTTTCACCGCGAGCGCGACGGGCAGGGTCGGCATCGTGGATGCGTCCTCTCAGGAGACGGCGGGGGCGAGCCGCCAGCCACCGGCGCGTTCGCGCTCGCGCCAGAACGCGGCATACCGGCCGTCGGCGGCCAGCAGTTCGTCGTGACTGCCCTGCTCGGCGACGATGCCGCTGTCCAGCACGAGGATCTGGTCGGCGTTGCGGACCGTCTGCAGGCGGTGCGCGATGACCAGGAGCGTCTTGTTCGCGGTCAGTGCGGTCAGCGCTTCCTGGACCGCGGCCTCGTTGGCCGGGTCGAGCGCGGCCGTCGCCTCGTCGAGCAGCACGATCGGGGCGTCCTTGACGATGGCACGGGCGATGGCGATGCGCTGACGTTCCCCGCCGGACAGCCGGGCCCCGCCCTCACCTACCCGGGTCCGGTACCCGTCGGGCAGCCGTTCGACGATCTCGTTGACACGGGCCAGCCGCCCGGCGCGTTCGACATCATCGTCGGTGGCGTCGGGGCGACCGGTGCGGATGTTGTCGGCGATCGTGGCGTCGAACAGGTAGACGTCCTGGAACACCAGCGACAACTGGGCCATGAGCTGCTCGGTGGTCTGCTCGCGTACGTCGGTCCCGCCGACCCGTACGACGCCGGCATCGACGTCGAAGAACCGGGCGACGAGCCGGGTGATGGTGGTCTTGCCGGAGCCGGACGCACCGACCAGCGCGGTCATGCTGCGGGGCGGCACCCGCAGGCTCACGTCCGTCAGCACCTGCCGTCCGGCGGTGTATCCGAAGCTGACCCCGGCCAGTTCGATGCTGCCGTCGTCAGGATGACCGGCGGCGGGGCCGGCCGGTTCCGGCAGGGTCGCGGTACGGAGCAGTTCGTCGACGCGGGTGAGGGAGTTCCGGGCGATCCGCAACGCTCCGCCCAGGTCGGCTGCCGTCACCAGTGGCTCAGCGAACCGGATCACCAGGACGAGCAGTGCGATCAGTTCGGCCGCGTCGACATCACCGCCGACGGCGAGCGCGGCACCGACGACGAGGACGGCGGTGACCGCGACCTGCACGGTGAGTACGAACGCCGCCAGCCCCGGAACGGCACGGACGAGTTGCGCCCGTCCAGCGCGCGCCTGTTCCGCCAGGGACGCGTCGAGTTGGGCGAAGCCGTCGCGGGCGCGGCCGTGGGCCCGCAGCACCGCCTGGGTCTGGGCGTACTCGACGACCCGGGCGGCGGCCTCTGCCCCGGCCGCGTCGACGGCATGGTCGCTGGCGGCGACCAGGTTGCCGGTCCACCGGTAGACGAGAACCAGAACGGGGACGGTGAGCAGGGTGGCTGCCGCCAACCGCCAGTCGAACACGGCGAGTACGGCGACCACGGCGGCCGGGGTGACCACGGCGGAGACGACCGGCTGCAGCAGGTGCGCCGGAACCCCCATGATGTCGACGACGCCCTGGCTGGCCAGCCGGGCGACCCGGCCCACCTTCTCCCCGGTGAACCAACCCAGCGGCAGCGCGGCGAGGTGGTCGCCGGTGCGGTGGTGCACGGCCCGGGACAACGCCATGCCGACGCGGTAGCCGAGTTGCGCCTGCACGTAGTAGGCGGCCGCGGTGGCGGCCACCGTCACCGCCAGGACACCGAGCCACCGCCAGGCAGCCGTGGTGTCACCGGACAGCAGGGCCCGCAGTACCGGAACGAGCAGCGTGAACACCACTGCCTGCAGCAGGCTGTAGACGATCATCGCGGCCAGGTGTCGGCGGAGTGGACGGGCATAGTCGGGGCCGAGGACCCGGCTGAGCAGGCCGATCATCGCGTGACCTCCAGCGATTCGACGGTGGCGGTGTGCGGTGCCCACCGGCCGGTGCGTTCGTGGGCCTGCCACAGCTGGCTGTACCGGCCGCCGATGGCCACCAGGTCGGCGTGCCGGCCGCGTTCGACGACGCGGCCGGTGTCGAGCACGACGATCTGGTCGGCGTCGACGACAGTGGACAGCCGGTGCGCGATGACCAGCAGCGTCCGCCCGGCGATCAGCGTGGACAGCGCGTCCTGGATCGCGGCCTCGGATTCCGGGTCGGCGAACGCGGTGGCCTCGTCGAGCACCAGGATCGGCGCGTCGGCCAGGAGCGCCCGGGCGATCGACACGCGCTGTGCCTCGCCACCGGAGAGGTGCCCGTCGGCGCCGAGGACCGTGTCGTATCCGGCCGGCAGGGCGAGGATCCGGTCGTGGATCTGCGCGGCCCGCGCGGCGGCGTGAATCTGCTCGTCGGTGGCGTCCGGCCGGGCCAGCGCGATGTTGTCCCGCACGCTTGCGCGGACGAGCTGGACCTGCTGGAAGACGAACCCGACCCGCCGGTACAGCTCAGCGCCAGCGATCTGCCGCAGGTCGACGCCGCCGAGCGTGATCACCCCGGAGTCGACATCATGGAACCGCGGCAGCAGCGACGCCAGCGTCGACTTGCCCGAGCCGGAGGATCCGACCAGCGCGGTCACGGTACCGGGCTCCAGCACCAGATCGACATCGGCGAGTACCTCGGTGCGACCGTCGTAACTGAAGACGACCCGGTCGAAGACGACCCGGTTGCCATCGGGCGATCGGGTCGCCGTCGGCTCCGGTATAGACGGCGTGTCGAGCAGCGCGATCACCCGGCCGGCGGCCTGCCGGGCCAGTCGCAACTCGTTCGCACCGTAACCCAGGGTCAGCACGGGCGCGGTCAGGCCGAGACCGAGCAGTACGAACGGCAGCACCTCGGCGGGCCGCACCCAGCCGTTCGCGGTGAACCAGGTGCCCCAGCCGAGCACCACCAGCAGCATCACCGGCGGTGCGACCAACGCGCTGGCGACCGCCTCCGCCCGGACCATCCCGGTGGCCCAGGCGCCGAAGAAGTCCGCGAAGTCGTCGGTGGCCTGCCGGAACCTGCGGTGTGCCCGGCGGGCCTGCCCGAACGTCTTGATCACCGCGATGCCCTGTACGAACTCCACCACCGCTGTGTTGATCCGGGCCAGCGCGGCGGTGTACTGGGCCATCTTCTCCGGATAGCCGCGCATCATCACCGCGTACACCGCCACGAACAGTGGCACCGTGACCAGTGTCAGCAGCGCCAGCCGCCAGTCGACCCACAGCAGGTAGCCGAGGGCCACCAGTGGGGTCACCACTGCCGCGGCCAGATCTGTCAGTGCGTGCCCGACCAGGTGGTGCATCGCGCCCACGTCGTCCTGCACTGCCTTTTTCACCTGCCCGGCCGACCGGTCGGTGAACCAGCCCAGCGGCACGGTCGCGAGGTGGGCGGCCATCCGCCGGCGTATCTGCAACTGCAACTGCACATCGGCGAAATGGGTGATCCCACCTGCGGCGGTGAGCGTCACGAACCGCACCATCAGCCCACCGGCCGCCCAGACCACGACTGCCCACACCCGACCCTCGTCGATGGGCCCGGCCGCCAGCAGAGTGCGGCCGATCTCGGCGACCGCGATGAACGGCACCAGCGACGCCACCGCCGAGACGACCTGTAGCAGCACCGCCAGGACCAGTTGGACCCGGATTGGGGCCAGCAGCGCCGCGAGTGCCTTCGGATCGGACGTCCTTGCCCGTTCGGCGGTGTCCGTGCCGTCACTCATGCTGACAACTCGGGCATGCCGACGCCCCGCGTCGGAAACGGGTCGGTGGGAAAGCTCGGAAAGGCCATGGTCTCACTCCGGATCACCACGTGCTGCGTACGGTGTAAACAGAGGATAGGCTTACCTAAAGAACTGCCGACGTCAAGGTCGCGCCCATGTCTGGCGCAACAGTGACCGGACGACCGACCGGTCAATCATCCGTTCGGATGGCCAGCGGGCAGTGCGCCCCGGATCAGCGCGGTGAGGCCCGCCGCGTAGGCCGCTTCCGCGTCGAACTCGACGAGCAGCGGCATGATCGACCGCATCCGTGGAAGCTCGTCCAGTGGCGCCCGGCGGACCAACTCGTCCCGGCGGGCCCGGGTGGCCGGGTCCTTCGGCGGATGGGCCGACGCCAGATGCCCCAGCGTGTACTGCCACAACGCCGCGTACACAGCTAATGCGTCACGGCCATGAATCCCCGCAGCGACCAGAGCCTCCAGTACCGCCTCGGTGAATCGCAACGCCTGCGGCGCGAAGAGCTCACCCTCCCGGAGCACATCGACCACCCATGGGAACCCACCGAGATACCCGTGCAAGGAGTCGAACAACGTGAACAACCGCCGGCCTGGCGGGCCGTCGACGACCGGCAGCGGCAATCCGGACGCCACATCGTCGAGAACCAGGATCAACAGCTCGCGCTTGTCCGACACGTGCCGGTACAACGCCATCGCCGAGCACCCCAGTTCTGCCGCCACTCTGCGCATCGACACCGCACCGACGCCCTCGCTCTGCGCGAGCCGTCTTCCTGCGGCGACGATTGTCGACCGATTCAGTTCCCTGTCGCCCATAGCCGCCGACGATGCCATGCCCTGACCCGTGCGCCGCCGCGAGGATCCGCATCGCTGGTTCCGCCTGAGCCTGCGTTCCATGTGCACCGGGCCGGACGGCCATCTGGGCTGCGAGGGGTCGTGGTGGCCGTCCGGGCAGCGTTGCGGTGGGACGCTGGTCCCGCTTCGGGTTCTGACTAGATCGTCTAGACAGGCCGGTAGTCGATGGGTTAGGTGAAGATGGGAGTCAGTCTCATGAATCCACCTGGCGGGGATTCCGGTGCCCACCGTGGGCCGAGCGGGGATCTCCAGCCGAGCGAGTGAAGGGCGACTGAGACGTGACTGACGTGACTGCTGTCCGGACAACAAGAAGGGCAGGCGTCCAGCGCGGTACGAGGCGACACCCATCGCCGCCATCGCTACCAGCGTCTGCGGATTCCTGCTGGCCCTGGTCGGTGGTTCGCCCGCGTACGCGGGTGTCTACGCGACGAACGACGTCGCCGCCGGCCACATCGACATCGTCAACATCGAGTGCCCATCCAGCCCGACACTCGCCCTGACGACGAAGATCGGTTCGGGTACGCCGATCAACCCGGTGGACATGCACAACTACGCGTTCGTCTATGACGACGTGAGCACCGCCGTGACCTGGGTGCCGACGACCGGGACCGCCGGCTGCTGGACGGTCGACATCGGCTCGGCCACACAGTCGTCAGCCCCCTGGGTCGGGTTCAACTTCGAAGGCTCCTGCCCTGGAAGTGGCGCGGCGTGGATGAGTGCCGCTGGCGCGAACCCGGGTGACGTCCGTCTGTTCAACTCGACGGGTTCGCAGGTGCTGGGCACCGGGTCGGGGACGTACCCCCTCGCCTCGGGGACGCACGCCCACTTCGAGTGGCGTTTCTACGCGCCGTCGAAGGCGACCACGCCGCAGACCTACAACCTGTACTTCGGATTCTCCGCCTCGGCACCGCTGTCCACCCAGAACTGGCTGGCTGCGAAGTTCGTGATCGTTCCCTGATCATCCTGGCCGGGGGGGGGGGGGGGGGGGCGAACAAAACCCCCCAAAAGGGAAAAAAAAACACACCCCAAAAAGAAAAAACCAAAACCCCCCAACCCAAACCGCACCAAACCAAAACCACAACCAACAGG
>NZ_JBSWXD010000044.1:0-41231 GCF_056160425.1 Micromonospora sp. ABR4_055 | reverse complement strand
CAGGTCAACATCAGCCGGCGGCCACCAACCAACCGGCCATCACGCTATGCCACCACGCGGAATCCCAGCGCGCACCACCTGAATGTTTGCCCCCAGCGACCTCCCCAAAGAACCAAGTATCATTCTTTGCGCCAGACCTGTATCCCCACTCTCACTAACCCTTTCAGCCTGCGACTCTCCCCAACGCGTGAGCTGCTCCGGCTTTGCGGTGGGAAATGCCCGCAGTCGATCCGCAGTTAGTGGACTGCCAACGAAAACGCCCATTGACTGCCGAAGCATATCAGAACGAAGGCCGCCGACATAGATGTGAGAGATGCACTCTACCCACCAGTCCGCCCCGCTAACCCCCTCCCACATAGATGTCATCATCGCCCTGCCAATCAATTGGCCATGATCATCGTAAACTCGTTCTGCCCGCTCTATGAACCGCTTGCGGTAGACCTCCAGGCTCAGCTTGCGCCCATAACTATCATCAGGCCTGCAGTAGATGCGCCGAAACAATTCAGAGTCGGAGATCGTTTCCCAGTCATTGGCGTCAACCAAGCGGATTGGGACCGGATCGTCAGGGCCTTGAACATTGATGTTCACAGGAGCTAGCGCACACATCTTCAGAACCATGGCATGCAGATACTCCGTGTGGGTAAGTCGGCGACTTGCGCTACGAAAGAGCCCATCAACCGACCGCGGATCCGATCGAAGCCTGGCCCGCACAATGGTACCTGAATGGCGGAGCCATTCGGGACGCTCAGCAGCGCGCAACAACGGTCGAACCGAGACGCCGCTAGCAAATTCCAGTACGTGAGTATCTCGCGCGGCTTCTTCGATCGCCAAGCTACGGACTACCACCTCATCTGCAATCATGAAAACCGAGAAAAAACCGATCCCAAAGCGTCCAATAGGCTGAAATCCGCTTAGCTGAGGATGCTCGCTTAGCATCTCAATCGATCGCCACTTGGATGAACCAAAATCGGTTAACGCCGACACCATTATACTTGGTTGCATCCCAATTCCCTGGTCTGCAATGGTTAGCCACCAGGATCCATTTTCCTCGGCAAGTAAAATCGTGACGGAACTTGGCGCTGTACCTTCGCGGGCAGAACGAGCAAGCGTTGCGTCAGCAGCGTTAGCGATCAACTCGCGCAACGCCACATCTGGGCGTCTCCCGTAGAGCTTCTCCCCGCCGAGATTGCCGACCACCTTGTCGACATCCGTCACCCGTATCCGCGCGTCGATGGGCCGCCACCGTTCAGTCTGCAGGTAGTTAGCCATGCGATCCGGGGCATCAGCACCAGCAACCGATCGCGCACGGAACCGAGGCCGTTTCAGGTCGGCACAAAGAGCATCAACACGACGCAGTTCCCCATCGATCATTTGAATTGTCTCATAGGCCAACCACCATGCTGGCGCCTCGACGCCAGCGAATCGCCTAGTTGAAGTATAAACCAAACGGTCATCGTCTAGCTGAGGCCGCGTCAAGCGTTCCTGGAAGACCCAGTGGTGCTCAGAAACACCACCTGGTCGACGAAATGCATGCACATAGCTCGGAGCGCGTCGGCTGTCGATATGTACGGCATCCGCTAGTCGCAGGATACATGCAATCTTCAGAATGTCGACAGTCCAGGATGGGGGGTGATCGGGACGGGAGCCCTGCACTCGGTCAAGCTCACGAAGCCGACTCACATCCCACCAGTGGCTTTCGGCGATTTCTCCAATCATGCTGCCATAGTCAAGCCTTAGACTGAGATCCGGCAACAGGAAATTGTCGCTACCGTCCTGTGCGATGAAAGGAATCCGAAGTAGCTGCGGTGCCCTTTCAGCATGACGTCGCCGCAACAGCTCAACAAGCGCTTGATTCTGAGCGACGGCCGCAACCGCCTCCGGGCCTGCGGTAGGTTCAGCGTTTTTCAGTCGTTCCGTAGCAACAGCAAGAAGGCCTTGATACGAAGGGTCCGCCATGACTTCTTCCGAACCGCCCGGATAGGCACACATCCCCATACCAAGATCATGCATCAAGAATGCGCCACCCAGAACAAAAGCCTCAGCCGGATTGATTGGAAAATCGTCCCCACAAACGATAGATGCAGTGTCCCACAAGGAATCGATGTGAGAAATTGAATGGTCCGTGAACATCGGCATCGACCGAACTATTTCATTGGCAAGCGGAGACACCACGGAACGAAACTGTTGAAATGCTGCCCTTAGCGCCGAGCGCTGTGCCGCCCAGTCGTCCCCGGGAACCTCAGCGAGCGTTCGGCGCCACAAGGGTGACTGCTCGTAGGACACCTGATCCGAGAGGCTTGCCATAAACGCTACTCCTTAATCATTACGAAGCTCACAGCATTTCCGATTTGCAACGCAACACTTCTGACAAGTACGGCTCATCAGCACCCACGCTGCTACCGTGGTTCAGGCATCAGCTTGCGCCGTGCTGGGGACGGCTGGTGAGCGCTTCGGCAATGGCGGCGAACTCGCGTAGGGCGGCTTGTAAGTCTTCGACGATCTCCTGTGCGATGACCTCGGGTGGCAGCAGCGCGTCGGCGTCCTCCAGGGAGGCGTCCTTCAGCCAGGTGATGTCCAGGTTGACCTTGTCGCGGCTCAGCAGCTCGTCGTAGCCGTACGCCCGGAACCGCTCGCTCTCCACCCGCTCGGCCCGGTCCTTGCCCGGCAGGTAGCAGTCCCTGACGAACTCCTGCAGGTGCTCCCGGCGCAGCGGGTTCTGCTTGAGCGTGAAGTGCTGGTTGGTCCGGAAGTCGTACACCCAGAGCTTGCTGGTCCACGGCTCCTCGCGGGCACGCTTGCGCTCGAAGAACAGCACGTTGGCCTTGACCCCACCGGCGTAGAAGATGCCGGTCGGCAGCCGCAGCATGGTGTGCAGGTTGTACTGCTTGAGCAGCCGCCGCCGGATCGTCTCCCCTGCCCCGCCTTCGAAGAGCACGTTGTCGGGCAGCACCACCGCGGCCCGCCCGTCGATCTCCAGCATCGACGCGATGTGCTGCACGAAGTTGAGCTGCTTGTTCGACGTCGTCGCCCAGAAGTCGGCGCGCTCGATCTCCCGCTCCTCGCGGCTCGCCCGCCCGTCCTCGCCGATCATGCGGATCGACGAGCTACGCCCGAACGGCGGGTTGGCCAGCACCAGGCTGACCTTGCCGTCAGGCTCCCGCCCGAGCGAGTCGCGGACGTCGATCAGCGACGGGCCGCTCGCCGTACCAATGCCGTGCAGCAGCATGTTCATGGCGGCGAGCCGCGCGGTGCCGTCGACCAGCTCGGTGCCGGTGATCCCACCGTTGGCCAGGTGCCGGGCCTGGTCGCGGGTCAGGCTGTCGCCGTGGTGCCGCTGGATATGGTCGTACGCCGACAGCAGGAACCCACCCGTGCCGCACGCCGGGTCGGTGATCGTGTCGCCCGGGGTCGGCTGCACGCAGTCGACGATCGCCTCGATCAGCGCACGCGGCGTGAAGTACTGCCCGGCACCCGACTTGGCATCCTCCGCGCCCTTGGCCAGCAGCTCCTCGTACGCATCGCCCTTGACGTCGACGCCGGCCTGTGACCACTGCTCCTTGTCGATCAGGTCGACGATCAGCTTCTTGAGCTTCGCCGGGTCCTGGATCTTGCTCTGCGCCTTGCGGAAGATCGTGCCGAGCGTGCCGGACTCCTGGCCGAGCCCTCTCAGGATGTTGCGGTACTGCACTTCCAGCCGGACACCGTCGCTGTCGAGCAGCGTCTGCCAGCTCAGGTCCACCGGCACGATCTGCTCCGGCTTGAGCGGCCGGTTGGCCCGCTCGTCGGCCATCTTCAAGAACAGCAGGTACGTCAGCTGCTCCACGTAGTCGATCGTGGAGACCCCGTCGTCGCGCAGTACGTCGCAGTAGTTCCACAGCTTCTGCACCAGCCGGCGCGAATCCACGTTGCTCACAGCGGCAACTCTCCCTGCTGAAAATCGGTCCCGATCGCCCTGGTCGCGGGCGCTGCCAGCTCCTTGGCCGTACGCCGACCCCGCTGCTTCGGCACCACCACCCGTTGCGCCCGGATGCGCGCCAGCAACTCGGATGCCGGCTCATCTGCCGGATCCTGCTCCACCAACCGCCCCGCAAACGCCTCCGCCAGCAGCGCCTCACGCAGCCGCCCAGCCCTCACCTTCGCGAGCTGAACCGAGTCCGCCAGCCGAGCCAGTGCGTCCAGCCGATCCTTGGTCTGCGCGACAATCGCCCGCTGCTCCTCAATCGGTGGCACGGGGAATTCGACTTCCTTGAAACGGCTCGCCGACAGGTGCGCGATGTTGGTGGTGATTCGCACTTCTTTGATGAAACGCCGCGCGTGCATGTGCCTGCGGAACACCAGCAACGCCCACTCAGGATCGATACCATCGTGTGCCCTGAACCGCAGTAGGCTATTGGTGAAGGCCATTTCCGCTGGCTCACCCCGGTACATGGCGGGTCGCCCGAGATACTCCGGGCTCTGCCCCTCGTTCAGCAGGATGTCACCAGGCGTCAGCCGGAAACGCTCGAACACCTCGGGTGGGAAGTCCATCTGCATGACGTCGCGCAGGTCGAGCCGATCCTCAAAAACGTTGGCCACCCGGAGGTACGGCCGCATGTGCGGCCCGGTGTGCCAGTCGGGATGCCGCTGACGACCAAGGTCTACCTTGCCAGCCTGGCCGACCGTCACCACTCGCCATCCAGGCCTGCCAGTAATCGGCACCGACTCAACCAACACGCGCTTCGTAAGCATTTTCAGCCGAGCGCCACTTGAGGTGACGTTTGCGACTGCCACGTCGCAATGAGAAAGCAGCGTTTCGAGCGAACCGATCATTCGACGTTGCTCGGCGAGCGGTGGGACCGGGATGGCAAGATTTTCCAGGTAGCCGCGCGGGACTCGTCTGAGCCCTACGGCCCCGGTCATCGCGCGCGCAGCGTCCCGCCGGACCGAGTCCTGTAGCAGGTAGTAGGCAAGATAGTCAGGGTCGATTGCCCCGTGGGATCGCAGCGAGAACAGCTCGGTGCTCCCCATACCCCGACCGGACGACAGACCACGTGCGACCGCGATCTTGCCGTTCTCCATGCATGGTGTCACTTTGGCGAATAAGACATCGCCTTCCTGAAATCGCGTCAGGGATCGCTGCTTCAACTCTCCGTAGGGTGCCGTCTGCGAAGCATCCAACTGCCCAGACTCAGCTTCGACCGACGCCATCGGAACGAATGAGATGTGCTCATCGTCGTCTGGCTCGGCATCGAAGCGCCGTTGGTTAATGGCAACGATTTCCGAAAGGGGTGCCAACTCCCAGCCTGGGGGTAGGTCGCTCATGCGGTCAGTTCCTGGTTGAGTTCGGTGATGAGGGGTTCGGCCTGGGCGCCGAAGGCTTGGATGTAGCCGTCGATGCCGCCGCGTTCGGTGAACGGGGCGCCATCCAGGTCGTCGGGGGTGACGGCAACGCTTGCCGCTATCACGTTCTTGATCCTTTCCAGCCACCAGACTTGCTCGGGGGTGAAGGCGGTGCCGGCCTGCTCCTGGCGCAGCAGCCAACCTTGGAAGCGTTCTTCGACGACCGACCGGTACGGGCGCAGCTCCTGGTCGAGGCCCAGCTCGTAGCGGACCAGGGTGATCAGGTCGGTGACGCCTCGGTCGCCGGGTGCTTCGGCGGTGCGGCCGAGCATCTCGTACGCCTCCCACAGCCGGTCCGGCGTCCACGCCTGCGGTGGTCGGGAGATCCGCGCGGCCAGCTCTTTGAGCTGGTCGAAGTCGACCCGGCCTTTGCCGTCGAAGAAGACCTGCAGCGCGGTGATCTCGTCGCGGTGTTCTTCGAGGTAGGCGTGCCAGCTGCGGACGACCTTCTGCGCCCGTTCGGCGGCCGGCACCCCGGCGGCGGACAGCAGCGTGTCCCGGTTGACCTCGTCGATGGTGATGTCGTGGGCGCGGCGGATCTCCAGGATGCGGTGCCGCAGCTCCGGTGCGGCGGCCAGCGGCCGGAGCGCTTCGGCGAGCAGGTCGCGTACCGCGTCGGGGCCGGCCTCGTGCGCGGGAATCAGCGATTCGGGGGCGACGGCGTCGGTGAGTCGGCGGGCGATTGCGGCCAGGGGTTGGCCGTCGGCGAGGTCGGTCAGCTCGGCGCGTTCGTCGTCGGTGAGTTGGCGGTCTAGCCGGGCCAGTCGGGCGGCCAGGGTGGCGACCTCGTCCTGGTCGGCGGTGAGGGTGCCGGCTTTGCCGAGGAGTTCGCGCAGTGAGATCTGTGCTTCGGTGCGCCGGTGCAGCGGCACCGCCTCGTCCAACTCCTGCTCGGTGACGCCGACCGCGTCGACGATGACGAACCGGTCCTTGACCTGGGCGTCCGGGGTGACGGCCTGGAAGTCGGCGGCGTCGATGGTGCGGGCGCCCCGGCCTTTCATCTGCTCGAAGTAGGTCGCCGTGCGGACCGGGCGCAGGAACAGCAGGCATTCCAGCGGCCGGACGTCGGTGCCGGTGGCGATCATGTCGACGGTGACGGCGATCCGCAGCTCCGGGCTGTTGCGCAGCGCCTGGATCAGCTCGTCGGGGTTGTCGCCGGTGCGCCGCGACGCGTACGTGATCTTGGTGGCGAAGTCGTTGCCGCGGCCGAAGACGTCGCGGACCATGGTGACGATCTCTTCGGCGTGGTTGTCGTCCCGAGCGAAGATCAACGTCTTGGGTACGGTCGTGCGGCCGGGGAAGATCTCGGTGAAGAGTCGGTCCCGGAAGGTCTCCAGCACCAGTTTCAGCTGGCCACGGGAGATCACCGTGCGGCCGACGTCCTTACCGACGTAGCTGAAGTCCTCCTCCAGCTCCTGGTAGCGCTCGGCGCGGGTGCGCCGGTCGCGCAGCGGCACCACCGTCTTCGCCTCGATGGTCGAGCCGGCGTCGGTGATCTCGGTGCGGATCCGGTAGACGTCGAAGCCGACGTTGACCCCGTCGGCGACCGCCTGCTCGTAGGTGTACTCCGAGACCAGATTTTGTCGGAAGAAGCCGAGGGTCTGCTTCACCGGCGTGGCGGTCAGCCCGACCATGAAGGCGTCGAAGTACTCGAGCACCGCCCGCCACTTGCCGTAGATCGACCGGTGGCATTCGTCCACGATGATCAGATCAAAAGCCTCCGGCGGGATGGCCGGGTTGTAGGCGACCTGCGCCGGTTCGTCCAGCTCATAGCTGTCGTACGCCTGGTCGTCGACGTCGGCGTCCGGCAGCTCCCGGCCGACCAGCGCCCCGTACAGCCGCTGGATCGTGGAGATCACCACGGCCGACGAGTCGAGCATGCCCGCCCCGGCCAGCCGGTCCACGTTAAACAACTCGGTGAACTTGCGCCCGTCCCCCGGCGTGGCGTAGCCGGCGTACTCGCGCAGCGTCTGCCGGCCCAGGTTGTTGCGGTCGACCAGGAACAGAATGCGGACTGCCTTGGCGTGGTGCAGCAGCCGGTAGCTGCTGGTCACCGCCATGAACGTCTTCCCCGCACCGGTCGCCATCTGGATCAGCGACCTAGGCTTGTCTGCGGCCAGCGCGCCTTCGAGGCCGCGTACCGCGTCGATCTGGGCTTGGCGCAGCCCCTCCTCCGCAAGCGGCGGAAGTTGCCGCAGCCGGGCCCGCAGCGTCGGGGCCGCCGGGTCGTCGTCGGCCTCGCGCATCCAGCGCGCGAGCGTCTCCGGCTGGTGAAAGGCGAAAACCTCCCGGGTACGCGGCTGCGGGTCCAGCCCGTTGACGAACGCCGTCTCGGTGCCGGTGGCGACGTAGCCGAACGGCAGCGGCGCGTCCCGCCGCCAGGCGGAGATTCGCTGCTCGCGGGTCAGCCCGCGCAGGTAGCGGTCCAGCTGCGCCTCCACCCCACGCGGCGCGGTGCCTTCCCGCTTGGCTTCGATCACCCCGACCAGTTTCTGCTGTACGTAGAGCAGGTAGTCGGCCCGGCCAGTGGCCAGGGTGACCTCCCGTACGGCGACACCGGCGACCCCGGTCCCCGCGTACAGATTGATCTGGGTTTCGTCCTGGACCTGCCAGCCGGCGGCGATGAGCTGCCGGTCGATCTCGACCCGGGTCTGCACCTCGTTGAGCGGCTCGGCCGACGCGCGCCGGGCGCGGCTGATGAACGCCTCGCGTTTCGCCGCCGACACCTTCGCCGGCGCACGGGCGGCGAACTCCGCACTGGCCACCGTCATCTGCGGCTCCAGGTCCGCGACCAGCTCGGCGGCGACCGTACGGCGGGCCGCCGACTCGGTGACTGCCCGGTCGGCAGCGGCTTCCGCCGCAGCCTGCGCCGCCGCCACCGACGGCTGTCCGTCGAGCAGAAGTTTCGCCTCGGCCAGCTCCTGGCGGTAGCGGTCCAGCTCGGCCTGCAGGCCGACGACGATGTGCTGTGGCACCTGCTGCGGTGGCGGGCTGGGCGGCACGAAACCGATCGGGCGGCGGTCGTCGGTCAACGCCCGGTGGAACCACACCCCCAGCTCGAAGCAGTCGCGCAGCAGCTCCAGCGCGGTCCGTACCTGGTCGAGGTGGTCGTGCACGGCCTGGTTGCCGACCTTGCGCAGCCGGGTGAACGCCTCGTTGATCTTCGGCGTGAGTACGCCGTTGGCGTTGAGTGCCTGCACCTGGTCGACGAACCTGTCACTGCTGGCCTTGGTGCCGGTGCGATTCACCAGCTCACGGGCGAGAGTGTCGCCGAACGCCCGCGCCTTGAACATCGACGACTGGGCGTCCACGTAGATCAACGACTCGGCGCCGACGCCGTACCAGACCAGCAATCCATGATCCACAAGGAACCCGAAGTTGGCGGACTGGTTGGCGAGACGCCGGATTCGTTGATGATCCACAACTCTCCACAGGGGTACGACCGATGTAGAACGCCAGAGCCTATCCATGCTCGGGCCGACACGGCATCGGCCGGAAAGTATCTGTTCGATACCGATCGGGCAGGCTCCGCCGGTCCGTCAAGGTGGTTGCGGGACTGACCCCGGGCAGCAGCCGGCAGCGACCCGGTGAATGATGGCCGGGTGAGCGAGTACCAGTACTACGACTTCCGTGCCATCGACCGGCCACTCGACGAGCAGCAGATGGCTGAGCTCCGTACGCTGTCCACCCGGGCGGAGATCACCCGTACCAGCTTCACCAACGTGTACCACTTCGGCAGCTTCGGCGGCGATCCGCTCGCCATGGTCGAGGAGTACTTCGACGCGCACCTCTACATCACCAACTGGGGCACCCGGCAGCTGGTGCTGCGGCTGCCGCTGCGGCTGCTCGACCTGGGGACCGCCCAGCAGTACTGCTGGGCAGAGCCGGCCGAGGCGTACCAGTCGGGCGACAACCTCATCCTGAACTTCTTCAGCGAGGACCCCGACGGCGTCGAGGACTTCGACCGCGACGGTGAGGGCTGGCTCGCCAGCATCGTCGGCGTCCGCGACCAGCTCGCGGCCGGCGACTACCGTGCCCTCTACCTGGCCTGGCTGTTCCTCATCCAGGACGGGGAGTTCGGCGACGAGGCGACCGAACCGGCGGTGCCGGCCGGGCTCGGTGACCTGACCGGCGCGCTGCACGAGTTCGCCGAGTTCCTGCGGATCGACCCCGACCTGATCGCCGCCGCGGCGCAGGGCAGTGCCCCGGAGGCCGCGGGCGCCGCCGCTGACCCGGCCCGGCTGGCCGACTGGATCGCTCAGCTGCCCTCCGCCGACAAGGACACCGCGCTGCTCGGCCTGCTGCAGGGCGACGGGCTGGCCGTCACCGCCGAACTACGGCAGCGGTTCCGGGCCGACACCGGCACGGCGGCGGCAGACCCTGCCGGCAGCAAACCGCGCACCATCGGCGAGCTGCTCGACGCGGCGGAGACGATCCGGGAGCAGAGCGAGTAGTTCGACCGGGTGTAGTCCCAACGGCCGACCACGACTGGGCCGATGACCCACCGCCGCTGCGGCGGGCGGTCGGGCTCGCCGGCCCGGTCGGCCGCTCCACAGTGGCGATTGCGGCGGCTAGCGTGCAGCGGGTGAAGTGGCCTACCCCCGCAACCCTGCGCCACCGCGTCCTGCTACCCGTACTCGGCGTAGCGATACTACTCAGCGCGAACGTGCCACCACTGTACGGTTTTGCCAGTGACTGGCTGCACGAGCGCAAGCTCAACAGCGCCGAGTACCAGCGGGAGCACGGCTACTGGCAGGTCCTCGAACTCCCCGAGGACCAGCGGGTCAACGCGATCCACGCCGCGCTGCTGCCCACCGGCAAGGTGCTGCTGATCGCCGGCTCAGGCAACGACCGGGAGCAGTTCGACGCCGGCACGTTCAAGACCCTGCTGTTCGACCCGGCGACCGAGCGGACCGAACTCGTGCCGACCCCGGAGGACCTGTTCTGCTCCGGGCACTCGTTCCTGGCCGACGGCAACCTGCTCGTCGCCGGCGGCACCCAGCGGTACGAGGTCCTCGAACCCGACATCGACCGGGCCGGCGGCACCATGCTGGTCAAGAACGAGTCCCCGGACGGCGGTCCGCGCAGTTTCGTCAAGGGCACCGAGTTCGTCGCCCCGGACGGGCGGCGCTACTCCGCCGGGCACGACTTCGTCGTACCGCCGGCCACCAAGACCGACGGACCGGCGGGCCGGGTCGTCGTCACCGCAAGCGAGACGGAGGTGTGGGTCGACGCTGCCGGGTTCGGCGACGAGTACGTCGTCGAACGGCAGACCCAGTACCGGGTCAACGGCCTGGTCGGCGACGAGGTGCAGGACATCTACGGCCTGGCCGACGCGATCACCATGGACAAGCAGGACTACCAGGGACTCGACGCCGCGTTCGAGTTCAACCCGTGGACCGAACGGTACGAGCGGGTCGACGACATGCACGTCAAACGCTGGTACCCGACGCTGACCACGCTGCCCGACGGGCAGGTGCTCACCGTGGCCGGGCTCGACGGCAGCGGCCAGGTCCTCGACGGCACGCAGCACGAAACCTACGACCCGCAGACCAGGAGCTGGACCCTGCGACCCGACCTGGAACGGTACTTCCCGACGTACCCCAGTCTGTTCCAGACCGCAACGCCCGACCTGCTGTTCTACACCGGATCGAACGCCGGCTACGGACCCGACGACCAGGGCCGCGAACCCGGCCTGTGGGACCTGAGCGACAACACGTTCACCGAGGTCGACGGGCTACGCGACACCGACCAACTGGAAACCAGCATGAGCGCCTGGGCCGGCCCGGTGCAGGAGCAGCGGATCATGGTCGTCGGCGGCGGCGGGGTCGGCGAGTCGGCCCTGTCCAGCGACCGAATCGACCTCATCGACCTGACCTCGGACAACCCCCGGTTCACCCCCGGTCCGGACCTGCCGGACGGGACCCGCTACCCCAACCTGGTGCAGCTGCCCGACGACACCGTGCTGATCACCAACGGCGCCAGCGACTACCGGGGTCGCGGCCTCAGCGACAACCACACCGCCCGGATCTTCCACCCGGACAGCAACACTCTGACGGTTGCCGCCGACCCCCATGTCGGTCGTAACTACCACTCGGCGGCGTTGCTGCTGCCCGACGGCCGGGTGCTCACCGTCGGCTCCGACCCGCTGTTCCGCGACGCCAAGAACAGCATCAGCGGTGAGTTCGAGCAGCGGCTGGAGCTGTACTCCCCGCCGTACCTGTTCGGCGGTGTGCGTCCGGTCCTCGGCAGCGTGCCGGAGCGGATCGAACGTGGCGGCAGCGTCACAGTGATCAGCCCGCACGCCGACCGGATCGACCGGGTGCGGCTGATCCGGCCGGGTGCCGCCACCCACATGCTCAACAACGAGCAGCGGTCGGTGGCAATCGACTTCACCCCTGCCAGCACGGGACGACTGGAGCTGAGCCTGCCGGAAGAGGCGACGATCCTGCCGTCCGGGCCGTACCTGCTGTTCGCCATCGACACCGACGGGGTGCCGTCGGTCGGCGTACCGGTGATGGTGCGCTGAGCGGGCGGTCACTCACCCCGCCTTGCCGAGCAGTTCGAGGGCGTACTCGGGCCACCACCCGCCGGCGGGCGGCTCACCCGGCCGGCAATCGCCGTCGGACTCCCCCGGACGTTTGATCCACAGCAGGGCGTCGACCCGGTCCAGTCCGGTCGTCGTAGTCGGTGATTCCCCCAGTGACCGGCCGGGCGGGTTGCACCAGGACGGACCACCGTCGACGGTGGCACCGTCGACCGGCCCGGCGCCGTTGCGGCTGGTGTCGACGACGAACCTGGTACGCCCGTCGAGTTCGTCGGACAGCCGCCGGCCGTAGTCGACGTTCTCCTGCGTACCGATGAAGTTGGAGACGTTGAGCGCGAAGCCGTCGGCTTGCCCGATCCCGGCCCGGCGCAGCGCGTCGGCCAACCTCGGCAGGTCGGCGACCCAGCGGGCGTGGCCGGCGTCGAGATACACCTGGGCGCTGCCGGTCTGCTTGAGCACGGCGACCGCATCGGCGAGCAACGCGAACCGTTCGTCGGCGGAGCCCGCGCCGCAGCTGTCCAGGCTGTGCGCCACAGCGTCCGGTTCGACGATCACCGTGACCGGACGACCGGCGATTCCGGCCGCGAACTCCCGGACCCAGGCCCGGTAGTCGTCGCCGTCGACCGCACCGCCGCCGCTGAAGCTGCCGCAGTCCCGGTCCGGGATGTGGTACGCCACCAGCACCGGCATGCCGCCGGCAGCGTCGGCCCGGGTCAGCACGGTGTCGACGCCGGCGCGTACCGCGGTGGTGCTGCTGGTGACCCAGACCGCTGTCGGCTGCTCACTGATCCGTCGGAGCCGGTCGGCGTCACCGGTGCGGCCGGCCGCCACCCAGGCGGTGACCTGGTCGGCGGCGGCTCCGGTCGGGTCGACGAACAGCTCCGCTCCGGCGAGCGGCACCGCGACCGGCGGGCCGCTGGCGCCAGTGGTGCGGGCATCGGTGATCTGGTCGCCGAGATCACCGGCCGGCTCCGTCGGGGCTGTGCCGCAACCAGCCAGCAACGCCAGGAGCGAGCCGACGGAAAGCGCGGACGTCGACCGGCGGACCATCGACCACAGCACCGTTCGTCCTCCGTCAGTGGCGTAAAGCACGGCCGAGACTAGCTCAACTGGCTGATTCGGGCAGACTTCCCCGGTGCCATAGGATCGACGAAACCGTCGGTCGGGGCGTGCGGCCGGTGGGCACGACTGCGGGGCGGCTTGCTGCTTGTGGCGGAACCATTCGACATCCCGGTGTACGGCCGGTCCTGGGCTCGACTCGAATCCTATAGCCGGCTCGCTGGTTCGCTGACCGATCCGCCGGAGGGCGTGCCGTACCGGGTCCGCTACCGCAGCATGCATGGAGCGCACGGTAGCCGGCAGATCGTCACCGCGGTACTGATCGCGCTGGCGAACATCTGCTTCGAGGTGTTCTTCTTCGTCTGGCTGCTGCAGCCGGGGCACTTCGCCGACACCAATCCCGGTCCGGTGGCCGAGGCTGCCCGGCTCGCCAATGTCTTCGTCATCTGCTCCATTGCCGTCGTCGAGGCGTTACGGCTGGTCAACGTACTGTCGCTGTCGCTGGCCTCGGTGATCGCGCGGGATCCGGTGCCGGTGGTCCCGCCCCGAGGGCTGCGGGTCGCCTTTCTCACCACGATCGTGCCGAGCAAGGAACCGGTCGCGGTGGTCCGCGACACGCTGCGAGCGGCGAAGCGGATCCGGCACCGGGGCGTCTTCGACATCTGGCTGCTCGACGAAGGCGACGACGCCGAGGTGAAGGCGATGTGCGACCAGCTCGGCGTGCGACATTTCACCCGCAACGGCATCGAGCGGTACAACCAGCGGCGCGGACCGTTCCGGGCGAAGACCAAGCACGGCAACTACAACGCCTGGGTCGACGCGCACGGCGACGGCTACGACGTCTTCCTCTCCGTCGACCCCGACCACGTGCCGCTGGCCAACTTCGCCGAACGGATCCTCGGCTACTTCCGCGACCCGGACGTGGCGTACGTCGTCGGCCCGCAGTGCTACAAGAACGGCGAGGCGTTCGTCACCCGGGCCGCCGAGTCGCAGCAGTTCCCGTTCCACAGCGTGATCCAGCGAGCCGCCAACGCGTACGGCACGTCGATGCTGGTCGGCACCAACAACGCGGTACGGATCAGCGCGTTGCGCAGCATCGGCGGGTTGGCCGACTCGATCACCGAGGACATGGCGACCGGGCTGGCCGTGCACACCACCCGCAACCCGTCGACCGGCCGTCGGTGGAAGTCGGTGTACACCCCGGACGTGCTCTCCGCCGGCGACGGCCCGGCCAGCTGGAGCGACTACTTCTCCCAGCAGCGGCGCTGGTCGCGGGGCACCTTCCAACTGCTGTTCGGCCGCTACTGGCTGCGCTTCCCCCGGCTGTCCGCCGGTGGGATGCTGCACTACACCCTGATCACCACCTTCTATCCGTCGATGGCCGTCGCCTGGCTGCTCGGCATCGTCAACGCGGTGCTGTTCCTGGCTCTCGGCGTCAGCGGCATGACGATCTCACCGCAGATCTGGTTCGCCCTCTACACCGACGCCACCGCCTTCTCGCTCTGGCTCTACCTGCACAACCGGCGGTACAACGTCAGCCCGTACGAGGCACCCGGTTCCCGCGGGCTCAAGGGCATGCTGATGTCGATCATCTCGGCACCGATCTACGCCGGGCAGTTCGTCAGTACGCTGCTGCGTCGGCCGGCCCGGTTCGTGGTCACCCCGAAGGGGGCGCACAGCAGCAGCGACGGCTTGTACACGTTCCGGGCGCACCTGGGCTGGTTGGCGGTGCTCGCCGCGGCGGTCGGGGTCGCCGTTGCCCGCGACTACGCCAGCCTGCCGTCGCTGCTCTGGCCCGGCGTGGCGCTGCTGATCTGTCTGCTACCGGTCGCGCTGTGGCGACGGGACCTCCGCCGGCGTTCCCACCCGGTGCCCACGGGTGACAGCGGTAGCGACGGCGGACCACCGACGATCGAGGAGGTACGTGGTCCGGACCGGGCCGGGGACATCACCATGGAGATCCCACGAGCGCTGCTGGCGGCGCATCTGGCCAGCCGGTCGGTCGACGACCAGCCCGACGACGTCTCCGCCACGATGATCCTGCCCCGGATCGAGGTACCCCGGCAGGCCGGTCCGCCCGCCGTCGAGCAGACCAGGCCGCACGCCGTCGAGCAGACCAGGCCGCACGACCGGTCGCCTCGGGACAACGACATGGGGAGCCGGTGAGCCGACGGACCGGGACGAACACCCGCAATCGACGAATGGTGAACATACACCCTGCTACTGATGACTCACGGGCAGTTGCCGGACAAGGCTGGCCGGGTGATGACACCCCGCTTGTTGCTAGCCGCCGCACTCGCGGCCGCGCTCTCCAGTCCGACATGGAGTCCACAGCTGATGGCGCAGGCCGGCACACCGGCGACCGCCACCGGTGCGACCACCGTCAGCGCCGCAGCGACCGCGATCGAGCCACAGTCGACCAGTCGCCCGGACCTCAGCATGACCAACCGGATCCGCGGCGGCGTCGACGGACTGCCCGACTGGTCGCGGGTGGGCTACCAGGGCGGACACCCGCTTCCCGGCGAGCACCTGATCACCGCCGACGCGGCCTGCCGCCTCGACCCGAGTCGCCTGGCCGGCGAGTTCGGCGTGGTCGCCGACGACGGCCTCGACGACACTGCCGGCCTGCAGGCCGCCATCGACCACGTCCGCGCCGCCTGCTCGCCGTCGGCCAACTTCCACAAGCTGTCACTGATCAACCTGCCGGCCGGCCGGATAGACGTGTCCCGGCAGATCTACGTCGACGCGAACTTCCTGATACTTCGTGGCCAGGGTTCCGGTGCCGGCGGCACCCAGGTGGTGTTCCGGCCGGACACCGACACCCGCTACGACACCCTCAGCACCGACGGTAGCCGTTGGGATCCGAACGGGATGAGCTACGGCAGCGGCAACGACATCGGCAAGGGCGGCTGGATCTGGCCGGGCAGGGCACTGTTCAAGGTGCAGACCCGCGAGGTAGCGAGCCGCTACCAGAACGAGTGGCAGTCGGCACCGACCAACCGTAAGGACCTGTTCGAGGGCTCCGTCAACCAGCACTGGGTCTCCGGGCAGAAGCTCGCCGACCGCAGCGACGACCCGGGCTTCTCCGCCCGCTCCGGGCAGAGCGTCATCCACCTGGCCAGCAACACCAACATGTCGAAGTTCTCCCCCGGCGGCTACATCTGGGTCGGCGCAGCCAACAGCGTCAACTTCTACGAACAGCAGGGCGTCACCTACGCCGAACACGCCAGCATGATGGAGAACCTCCATATGCGACAGCAGATGTTCCGGGTGACCCGGGTGGACTCGTCAGCCAAGACGATCACCCTGGACCGACCACTGGAGTACGACCTACCGGTCGACTCGGTCTCCGACGGCTCACCGCCGTTGCCGGCCGGGACGACGTTCGCCAGCAAGGTCACCCCGCTGACCGCGGTCGAGGGCGTCGGACTGGAGAACTTCGCCTTCACCCAGGAGATGACCGGGCTGCCCAAGCTCGGCGGCGGCACCTACGCCCTCGACCCGGCCGACGCGGTGCACAACTACGGCAACCTCGCCCCCGAGTACGCCATGAACGGGGTGCTGTTCAAATGGGCGGCCAACAGTTGGGTCCGTGGCCTCACCGGCACGATGACCGGATCCCACCCCATCGTCACCGAGGTCGCCCGCAACCTGCAGATCGAGGACAACACGTTCGACGGTGCCTGGAACAAGGGCAAGGGCGGCAACGGCTACCTGCGCGGCAGCCGCGTCTGGAACTCGCTGTACGCGTACAACACCAGCCGCAACCTGCGGCACTTCACCTTCCAGTGGTCGGCCAGCGGCAATGTGGCGTTCCGCAACGACTTCGACTCCGATCTGAACCTGCACGGCGGCTGGGAACGGTACAACCTGTTCGAGGACAACACCGTGCGGGTGCCGTACGAGCACAGTTCGGGCAGCTGTACCGCCAACTGCGGGGGCGAGGGCGGCCAGGTCGACGAGGGCACCTGGTATCCGATCTGGTGGGCGGCTGGGCCCAAGGCGATCAAATGGTCCGGGTCGGCCGGACCGCAGAACGTCTTTTATCACAACGAACTGTCCAAGCAACTCACGCCCGGCGGTCCGTACACAACCTACGAGCCGTACTCGGTCACCGGCACCACCAACCCGTCCGAAACGGTTTACCACTTCGGCTCCGACCCGACCCACCCGCGCCAGTTCCGCCACCTCAGCGCAGCCGGGTCGGTGATCCCCGACTGGTCAGGCCGGGAAACCCTCGACTACACAGGCGGTAAAGGTGTAGTCGCCGTGACCGGGCACCGCCAACCGTCGCTGTTCCTGATCAATGTCGGGCAGCTCGACCCACGCTTCGAGGAGGTCCGCCAGGCGGCCACCTGGAACATGCAGGGCGCTGGCACGTCCGGCGGCTGGAGCGGCCAGGACGGCGAGTACGAGGACAAGTACGCCAACGGAGTCCTGCCGCTGGCCGTGACCGGCGGTGCCACGGTGATCGCCCTGCAGGAGGCCGGTGCACCACCGCCCAGTGCCGGGCCGCCGACCGACCACCAGCAGGCCGACTTCCAGCGGGCCAACGGGACGTTCCCACCGGTGCGGGAGTATCGCCACGGCGGGACCGCCCGCCGCCCCCAGGGCTACCTCTACTGGCTGCACACGGACACCTCGGCGAACGGGCCGGGCCGGGTCAACCTGGCCATCGCCACCCGCAGCCAGGTGCCAGCGGACGGGATTTTCGTGGTCGCCTCGCCGATGGGCGGCCGACCGGCGCTGGGGGTCAACGTGGGCGGCACGGTCTTCTTCACCGTGCACGGCTTCTCCGGCAACGGGAACGACATGCCTGGCCTGCTAGGCGCGATCCGACAACGGATGCTCACCGCCGGGCCGGGCAACCAGTCACTGGACTGGGTCGCGATGGGCGACTTCAACCGCGATCCGGACAGTCTGGCCAACGCCCTGCCCGCCGGACAGTTCCGGGTGCACGCTCCGCCTTCACCGACCCACCCGACCGCGGATCCACAGCGGTACCTCGACTATGCGGTCGTACCGGACGCCGGCAACATACCCCGGATCACCGGTTCCGAGACCTTGTCGCAGGTCCTGTTGTCGGATCATCTGCCGGCCCGGTTCCGGCTGGTCCTGGAAGCCGCAGCCGACCCGCCGGAGCTGGTGGAGCAACCAACCCCACCAGGAAACGCGGTGCTGCGCAACGCCGGCACCACCAACGTCGCCGACATCGACCCCTTCCGCATCGGCAACGGCATCCTCGACATACCGTTCCATTCGGGTTTCCAGCAGCCGTGGTGGTTGGACGAAAGCGCGGAGTTCCCGTCCTACTACCGGCTGGTCCACCCGGTCACCCGCAGTTTCATGGGCCAGGAGGGTGGGGCAGCGGACGCACCGGTGGTGGAGTGGCCCCACGAGGCGGCGGATCAGCTCTGGCGGCCCGACTATCAGGGCGACGGCACGTGGACGTTGCGCAACATGGTCACCCGGCAGATGCTGACGGCGGTGCCCGGCGCACGCTCGGTCGCCGGGCGGGACTGGGACGGCTCTGCCGAGCAACGCTGGTTCTTCCAGACCACGCAGTCGATGTCCGATCTGCGGGAGATCAACCACTTCCCGCCGCTGCAGCAGACCGACCTGGTGGTCGACATCGCCGGCGGAGGCACCGCCAACGGCACACCGGCGATCCTGCACGCTGAGAACGACGGCGACAACCAGCGGTTCAGCGTCCTTCCCGCCGGGCAGACCGACGGCCAGAACTGCTCCTACCTGGTCAACTCCGGCGGCTACCTGAGCGCCGCGCCGACCGGGGTGTCCGTCGACGGGGCGGCGGTGGCGCTGCACCACTTCCGGGGCAACACCGACGGCTACCTGTGGTGCGAGAGCCAGCAGTCGATGTCGATGACGCTGGCGAACCGTACCGTCGTGGCCGGGGTGCCACAGGACCTGTACCTGTCCGATCATGGTGTCGGCAATCAGCTCACGGTCGAACAGGGCGACCCGCAACTGATCCAGACGTGGCTGTGGGAGGCGGCAAGCTGATCACCGGGCTGGGCGGGAGTCCAGTACGCGAAACGGCCCGCCAGGGAGATTCCCTGGCGGGCCGTCCACCGTGGTAGCGGGGACCTCCGGGCCACAGCAGGGTCCGCCGGGCGCGGTAGAGTCAACCGACGTTCACCTT
Organism: Micromonospora sp. ABR4_055; assembly: GCF_056160425.1. Taxonomy (NCBI): domain Bacteria; kingdom Bacillati; phylum Actinomycetota; class Actinomycetes; order Micromonosporales; family Micromonosporaceae; genus Micromonospora; species Micromonospora sp. ABR4_055. Next base: position 22,083 of record NZ_JBSWXD010000044.1, on the reverse strand, counting down.
CCTCAGCCGACGTCGACCTGACTGCGGTGCGAGGCCGCGATCTCCGCGGCTTCGCGGCGGGCAGCGGCAGGCAGCCGCTCGCGCGTGAGCCGGTCCGCCGTCGTCCACATCCCGTCGACCAGCAGCTGACCGGTCCCGGTCAGCTGGCCGCTCCGACTGATCACCTGCAACGTGTCCCGCACGGCGGCGCGCCACCGGGCGAACCGCACCTGGGCGAGGTGGATGTGAGTCGGATCGGTTTCGACCCGTTGCTGCCGCTGCCAGAACGTGGCGACCGCGAGATGGGCGTACGCGCCGTGCAGCAGCGCGGCTAGGGGCCGCAGATCCCGGCGCCACGGCGCGTAGTAGCGCTTGTCGTCATCCGTCGGAACGATCAGCGGAAGGGCGTCGCTCAGGGCGAGCAGCTTCGCGTGCTGCAGTTCGTGCGCGAGGGTGACCGCGACCGTCCGCGTGTCGTCCGGGGAGGACATCGCGACGGCACCGAACGCGCCCGCGAAGGTAGCACTGCCGACCGAACTGCCCAGCAGTTGCATCGGTACGACGGCGGTGACGCATTCGGCGACCTCCGCCGCGACCTCGGGATGATGTTCGGCGAGCAGCAGCCAGCCAGCGCGGACACCGCCGGTCCAGCGGCGCAGGTCGAGGTGACGCTCGTCGACGGTACGGGGCCACCCTGGTTCGTCGTTGCCGAGCCCTTGCCACCCCGAACCGTCGATGGTGACCTGCCGGCGGATCAGCACCTGCGGGAGACCGTCCCAGTCCCGCGAGGTCGGCCTGTCCCCAGCCGCAGACCGGTGAGCCGTCGGGGTGGGAACAATCACCTGCCGCCCGGCCCGTTCCAGCAGCGCCAGGTCACCGTCCGCGGGCCGCACGCGTAGCGGGTCGCAGCTGCCTCCCGGCAGGGTCGCGATGCCCAGGGACGGCAGCACGATGCCGTGGTCGGAACGACTTGGGCCGACCGGTACCTCGGCGGTGGCCCCGCAACGTGCCGCCACTGCGGCCGCGACCAGGGCGAGTCGGCCCGGGTGAGCGGGTCGGTGGCTGGACAGCGCCGCCACGGTGCGGCCCAGCCAGGCCCCGACCGCCGGATAGCAGAGTACGTCGTGCACCGCAGTGGGCGAGTCTCGCTCGAGATCAGCCAGCAGGCGGTATGCGTACATGGTCTGTCTTGCTTCCGGGTGGCTGGTCCGTCGCGAGAGGTCGGGCAGCATCCAGCAGAACAGTCTGCTGCGGCTGTTCTGCAGTCCGGCGAGGACCCGGATGCCGGCGGGTGCACCACCACCTTGCGCGAACTCAGTCAGCATGTTCCTCGAGAATCGGTGCGGTTGGATCATGCCTGCTCCCGAAGCTCCTGGTTACCGACTTGCTACCGCAATGTTCGCCCCACCTATTCATCGATGATCGCACATCATTGCCGCCACGTGGAGCGCAAGGTCGATCATCTGGGGAAGTGGCATTGACCCGCCTGACTGCCCAACAGTCGTGGATCCGACTTCCCGCAGCGTCCACAGAGACTGCGCGACGTCGGTGAGGATTTCGGCGATCTGCACTACGATTGGCGTTCCACGCCGCAGCGAGCGACGATGCTCCCGCGCAACAGGGCACCCCCGGCAGACAGGACCGGCGAATGACCCAAGATCGGCACGAGCAAGAGACACTTCTCGTCGACCTCACCGACGTCGACCTGCACACACTGTCCGAGATGCCACCAGATGCCCTGCAGATCTCCCTCGATCATCTACTCGACGAACGATTGAATCCGATCGCCTTCTTCCTTGGTCAGCACGATGGCGATCCGGCGAGCAGCGCCGCACAACCCTCATGATCGAAAGAGATTCAAGATGACCGACACGCCGACGACGACCGCGGCGGGCAAGACTGGCACGGGGCGGCAGACGGCCGAAGTGTTGGTCTTCGTCTCTCCCGGCGGCGGCGCCGGGCAGACGAGCATCGTCGCCAACATCGCCTGGATACTTGCCAGCACCGGACACCGGGTCCTCATTCTCGACTGGGGAGGTAACGCACCCCGCGTCCAGGACTACCTGCATCCTTTCCTTGACGTGACCACGTCCGTCGACGAACCGCTCGGCGCGGCTCTGCGGATGATCGCCGACCGCACCGACACGATGTCGGAGACCAGTGTCCAACGCTTCCAGGCGGCTGGTTGGGCCGACGCCGTGGACGTCGTCACCGCGACCTCCGACAGCTTCTACCCGGCAGCGCTGCCCGACGGTGCCGGCGACGGTAGCCAGCTCCGACGCCTGCTGCAGCAGACCAGCTACCACTACGTGCTGCTCGACGCACCGCCGCAGAACTCGCAGAGCGCGCTGCACCAGCTCGCCTGTCTCTGTGACGCCGCCGCGGTCTGCTTCCGGTCGCACCAGCGAGTGCAGCAGGACGCGTTGCGGCTGGCAGGCGCGTTGGTCAACGCCGCTCCTGTCGGTCTGCGCCTGGTGGCCACCCCGACCCAGGTACGGCTCGGCGAACCGCACGCGGCCGAGTGGCTACATGCCGCCCGGCAACAGTTCGCCCAGCTCGCCGGACCGGCAAGCGCGGGTGTCACCGTGTCGTTCGTCGAGGTGCCGCGCCACTCGTACGACATCGAGCGGGAAGCTCTCGCCATCATTCTCGATCGCGGCAGCCTCCGGACGGGTCTGACGGGCGTCGTCCACGCGATGACCGACGGTGCCGTTCCGACCGCTCCGGATGTCGGTCGACGACTACGGATGCGCTACAAACGGGCGCTCGGGTTCGATCCGCAGGCCGAGCCGGAGAAGGTCTACCTTGCGTACCGACCGGCCGACCGGCGCTGGGCGGACTGGATCACCGACCGGTTGCGACAGCAGGGCCTGCCCACCAGCCGGCTACCCGCCGATGATTCGTGGATCGAGCAGTCGACGCCGCCGAGCCTCGTCGTGATCGGCGGGCTCGCCACGGCCGACGGGCGAGTACGCCGCATCGCCGAACGGCTCCGCGACGCGATGATCTCGCCCACTGAGGTATCCGATCAGGTCACCGACGTATCCGCCCCGGTCGTACAGGTGGCCGTCACCGCTCCGACCCCGGCTGACTTCGATGCCACAGTGCCATGTCTCGATCTGGTCGGCCTGTCCGCCGGTGACGCCGAGGCACGGCTACGTCGGCAGTTCCTGCTCATCGAGACGCCCTACGACGACCGTGCCGGGTTCCGCCCGCGCTATCCGGGCGGCCTGCCTGAACACCGCCAGCTGCCGCAGACCGTCGACCTTCCCGGCCGCAATCAGCAGTTCATCGGCCGAGTCGACGATCTTGAAACGCTCCGCGACAAGTTACTCGCTGACGGCCCCGGGCCTGTTCTGGTAGTTGGTGCCACCGGGGTCGGCAAGAGCGAGCTGGCCAACGAGTACGCCCACCGGTTCCAGAAGGACTACGACATCGTCTGGTGGATCCCGGCGGACAGCTGGGAATCGATCGCCCTTGCGCTTCGCAGACTCAACGATCAGTTCCAGCTGCTGGATCCGAATCCAACCGAGGTGGACACCGATGGCGTTGAGGAGCAGCCGCGACGAGCATTCGACCTCCTGTTGCAGCTCGCCGCCAGGAGACCGTGTCTTTTCATCTTCGACGGGCTCGACGATCGGGAGCTTCTCGGGTGGGTCGGGTCCGCCGCCGGACACGTGGTGGTGACCTCAAGGATCACCGATACGCCCACCCCGCGCATGCTCGTCGTGACCCACCTCGGGACGGACGACGCAACCGAGTTGCTGCGCGCCTACGTCCCGGAACTCAGTGAGGAGCACTGCGCCGCGGTGGTCGCCGAGGTGGGGCAGCTCCCGCTTTCGTTGCGGCTGACCGGGGCGTGGCTACGGGAGAGCAGACACCACCTGATGGCGTACGCGCCCGCAGATCTCGAAGCCGCTACCGAAGCGATGGTCGCCAGCCTCCGGCCCGAATCCCCGGCCGATCCGCCCGCCGATGCGGATGCATCGCCGGCGGTGTCGGTGCCCGACGACGATCCCACCTACCACGCGCTACGGCGATCCTGGCGCGCGTTGGAGGCGACGCTGCGACAGACGGAGATTGGTCGGATAGCCATCCACCTCGCTGAGATGTGCTCCTTTCTGTCGTCCGACGACATCAGTCTCACGCTGCTCCGTTCGAGTTCGATGATCGATCAGCTGGCCACGCTGTCAGACGATGGCGAAGAGCGCGTGCGCAACGACCCCGCGATCTTCGACGAGGTCGTCTGGACCGGGGCCCGGTTCGGCATCTTCGACGTACGTTGGGGGCAGCGTCCCTCGATCCGTATCCACCGAGCGGTACAGGACGCGGTACGTGGCGCCCTGCCGCCGACGCGGGCCGCCGAGGTTCGCCGTCACCTGCGGCTCGGCCTGGCAAGTTACGCCCCAACCGGAGCTGAGGTCGACGGCGGCTGGCAACGGCACCGCCTCGCCGAGCTGCAACCCCATCTGCTGCCCAGCGGCGCCGTGGCCGAGACCGACCCGAAGGTGCGCAGGTGGGTCGTCCGACAAGTTCGGTACATGCGCCGGCAGGAGACCTGGGACAGCGCGAACGTCGCCCTGAAGGTCATCGACGAGGCTCTCGGCCACTGGTCGTCGGCGGTGCCGCCCACCGATCGCATCAATATGCAGCTACGGGGCGAGCAGGCGAGTCTGCTGCGCTGGATGGGCCGGTACCGCGAGTCGCTCGAGATCGCGCAGCAACTGCGGCTACTGCAGTTGCGCACCATCGGGCAGGAGCATCCGAACACCGCGACCACGCTGCAGGGGATCGCCGGGGACGTACGGGCGCTCGGAGAGTTCGAGCTCGCCAAGAGTCACGAGGGCGTCGCCTACGATGTTCTTCGCAAGGCCTACGGCGAGGAGCACCAGCAGACCTTGATGGTCGCGCACAATCTGGCGCTGTCGTCGTACTTCGACGGCGACCTCTACACCGCGATGGTGGTGGAACGAGAAGTGGTCAACCGCCGATTGCGGGTGTTCGGCACGAGGGACCCCTTCCTCTGGTGGGCCGCTGCCAACCTGGCGACATATCAACGTGAGCTGGGCGACTACCACGCTGCGACCCGGACCATCGACGATGCTCGCGGTTGGCTGGGCCATCCGACCGGCAAGATCCCGACGAACAGCTCGAGTGCGCTGCGGATCATCCGGGTACTCGCGGTCACCCAACGCCGCAAGAACATGGTGCCTCAGGCGAAGGAGAATCACGCCGACGCGCTGCGCGGGTACCAGCAGCTGCGCGGGACAAACCACCTCGACACCTTGGCCTGCAGGCTCGCGCTGGCCACCGACATGCATCTACTGCGGGAGACACCAGCACGAGTGGTCGAGTTCGGGCAGTCCTGCTACCGCGGCTACCAGCGCCAACTCGGCCCGGAGCATCCGCTCACCGGCATCTGCCTGGTCAATCTCGCGCTGTTCCTACGCGGTGTCGGCGATCTCGACGAGAGCCGGCGGGTCGGTGACCACGGATTGCGGATCATCCGGACCGCTGTGCCGGCCGAGACCCACCCCTGGGTGCTCGCGGCAACCATCAACCAGGCCGGCAACCTGGGGCACGGTGGTGCGGTAGACGCCGCGGTGCGACTCGCTGGTCAGGCCGTCGAGCTGTGTGAGGAGGACCTGCCACCAGGGCATCCCTATCCCGACATCGCGCGTGCCAATCTTCGAGTATGGGAGCAGGCAGCGCGTCGATCCGCCGGAACGGTTCCCACCAACCCGATATCCACCCACGACCTCGATATCGACATCCCGCGGCGCTGAGAAGCATCCGGCGAAACCCGACCCCACATCCCGGCGAACCACGACCACAGCAGAGGAAGTCTCACGTGCCGACAGAGCAGGGACGACGTGCGGACTCGGTGACCGGCTCGCCGCACCGAGAGTACTCCGACGCAATCATCGTGACGCAGGAGCCGACTAGTCGCCAGTTCAGCGGCGTCGACGATCGGATTGCCTACTGCCGAGGCCTCTTCCGGGCTGGCGGACCGCTGCACTACCTGGCGCATTGCAGTCCCGGATCCCGCGACTTCGACCTGTACTCACCTGGTGGGCCCGGCCAGGACGACGATCGACGTGTCGAGAACTGCCGCCGCGTGGCGAGGCGGCTGAGTTTTCAGTCAGGTCAGGTGATGCACGAGTGGTTACGGCCCCTCGGTCAGGGCGTGCCGCTGCGCACGGTGCTCCAGTCGGCCGGCGGAGCCTTCTACTGTGCCCGGGTAGTTCCCAATGTGCTGCTCGTCGCCGGGACCCTGAGTCTGGCCACCGACCAGGTTGCGTCACTGGCCCGGCAGCCTGCCATACAAGAGGCTGACAGCGCACTCTCACAGCTGGTCGATCAGATCAGAGCTAGTATTCGGCTGCCCCGGCAGAACCTGGGTGCCTGGGACACGAAACACTTCCGGGAGTCCGCGTTCGACCGCGACGCGGCCGACAGTCCGCGCCAACTGTCGGCGGGCGCGCGCCAGCCAGTGCCAGCCATCGGTTCCACGACGCGGCGGAACCTCGAGACGTCCGTCGCCCCCCGGCGAGACCTGGCGATCACCGGCGACCGTCATCACTGGGCCTTCAACGCCTGCGCAGCCGCCGTCGACGGCACCGGGCTGCACCTTGTCGCGTGCTTCAACGACAAGGCACAGCTGTTCTCGGTCGACGCGCTCGGTACGCCCGAGCTACGTGGAGTTGCCTACCACCACTCGCCCAGCCACCGACGCCAGCAGGTCAACGCGATGGGTCCCCCGACTGCCGCCTACCTCAGGGAGCTTGGCCGGACCGCCCGCCCTGCGATCGGTGGACCGGTCGTCCGCGCGGTACTCGATACGGACATCGGCGCGATCTACTACTACCGTCTGTCGGGACGGGAGTACGTCATCGGCCTGTGCCTCGATCAGGACCAGGTGGATATAGCCGACGATCACTTGACCGAGGTCGTCCTTGCGGTGAGCGGCCCGGCCGCTGCCGCCGTCCAGCCGCTTCGTTGAGGTGCCGCAGGCGTGACGCCGACCGATCACACGTCGCCGATCGTGCGTCGCGCCGCCGCCCGTACCCGTGCGCCAAGCCCTCCGAACACCTCCCGGATGTCGTCGAGATGCATTGGGTGCGGACCAGTCGCGGCAGCCGCTTCCGGCGGCAACGCCATGGATTCGGCAAGACGTTTGAGATGTTGCAACGACGCGTAGTCGAAGATCGCCTCGTAGGTGAGGCAGAGAACGTCCAGCCGTTCCAGGTCGCTGCTCGACGACGCGGCGTCGGCGCGGTCCACCGACACCCGCCGCATTCGCCATTCGACGACCGCCTGTCGGAAAGATTCGATCAGGGACTGCAGGAACACGGCCGTACCCAGCAGGCTGAAGCTGTCGGGATCGGCGGTCCACCCGTGGATGCGCTCCTGTGCGGATCTGATCGCCGTTGAGAGGCCCGGAGCTGCTCTGAATGCTTGGGTGAAGGCGTCTGGCAGTCCGTCACCGAGCCGTACGGCAGCGTCGATCGCCGACTCGAACAGTTCGTCGATCTCGCCCATCTCGTCCATCGGGCCGGGCTGGGTCGGCACAGGGACGGCCCGGCTCACTGACACTGCCCCGGTGAGCAGGCCAGCCACATCGGCGGAGATCTCGCTGAGGCGCTGGTTGGTCGTCCGCCGCATGTCACGGACCTGCTGCTCAAGCCGGTCGATCATGGTGTACGCGCCGGCTTGCTGGCGAACGAGCCGATCGACCCGGGTAACCATCAGCCGGACCGGGTCAGTCTCGCTCAACCGGTCACGCTGAAGCACATGCGCGATCCTGGCAACCACGGCGCTCGCCAAGGTTCGACGTTCGTACTCGATCGGCTCGGCCAGGACGACGTTGCGGACGTTCGAGGCCACGTCGGGTGCCAGGTAGCCGACCACCACCAGGATGATCTCGACGTCGACACCTTCTGATCGAGCGGCCGCAGCTCGGCGAGCGACCCGTTCGACGTCCGATTCCCGCATGATGCCCTCGGAGAGCAGGATGACGCAACTCGGCTCGCCGCCCTCGTTCAGCACGACGAGGTCGAGCAACGACCGGCCGTCGACGTCAAGCTGACGACGCCGCTCAAATCCGATGGCCTCGCGTTCGAGAGTCAGCATCACCTCACGCCGCACATCATCAATGGTGGCGAAGTCGAAATGATCCCGAGCCACCAATTGGACAAGCTCGATTCCTATCACCGTACGTTCGAGCTCGGCTCGGCGGTACAGATGATGGCAGAGCTTGATGAGCTGCCGTGGAACGCCGTGGGTCATGTCAACGAGGTACTGCACGGCATCGTCGAGGAACGGGGCTATGTCGCTGTCGCCTCGGGCCGCAAGATGGCTTTGCTCAATCAGCTCACGCGCCTCCTGCCCCGTAAGCGGAGTCATCCGGACGGCATGTCCCATCCGCTGCAGCACGTCTCCCTGCAGTTGCGGGGTAATCTCCACCAGACCGGTGATGATCAAGAATGCTCCGGACTCCTCCACCGCAGTCAGTAGATTTCGAAACTGCCCGACCACACCCGCATCTCGCTGATCCGCCGGATCAAGGACCCGGTCGAGCTCGTCCAGTACGACGACGAATCGCCGGCCACTGCGGCCGTGCAAGTTCAGGAGCGCGATGATCGCCGACATGGCAGCAGCTGAACTATCGATGTACTTCGACAGTCCGTGCTCCGTGACGAAGCCGTCCGACCGGTTGCCGATCAACCAGTCCCACGCTTGCACCGTGGTCCGCTCGTCGAGCAGCAACGTCATCGCCGTACCAAGGTCGTCATCGCCGGTTGCCTCGATCAGCCGGTCCTGCAACTGGGGCAGCAAAACGCTCTCCGGCAACCCGAGGTCGTCGACCACCGCCTGCGGCTCGATGACATGTCGCCGCAGGTCGTCAGCGATCTGCTGCGCATGTGGCACGTGGCTGAGCCCATCGGCGACCACCTCGGAGTAGTAGTCGCGCAGGAGGTCGACGATGTCCTCCCGATCGAGACGACCGACGAAGCGCTTGTACAGGTCGACCAACGAGCCGAACTGGGGCGCCTCAACGTACAGGGTGCGCACCGCCGAGTCACCCGATCGACGAGCCCGATGCAGCAGGGCCGCCGCAAGATGAGACTTGCCGGTGCCGTATTCACCCACCACAGTCAACAGGCGACCGGACAGCCCGACCCGCTCCGGAGGGACGGCCTGCGCCAGGAAGGCGTCAAGATAGCGGAACGCCTCCTCGACCGCACGGGTCGACACCGTCGGCAGGCCCTGGCCGACCTCCGAGACACGCGCAACAGCGGTTGGCGAGTACGGGTTGACCCCGACCGCCCGCGACTCTCCCGATGAGGCAATCATGGTCATCCATTCCTGGTGCCCCGGCCACGAGGCCGGTAGCCGTCGCGCCGGTCTACATAGTATCGATCGAAGTCGTGCTTACTGACTTCCTTGGCACCTGGGCGACGCCGAGCCTCGTCCCATAAATGAAAACACATCTTCTGGAGCTGCTTCAAGGACATCGAACGATGATCCTCCATCACCGCGTGCATAGTTTCTGCGGTAACTGTCGGAACCCGAGGATGATCACACATTTGCAGCCGCCCGTTAGCGAATGTCCACCCGTCCGTACCGGTCAGCATACCTACCTCGATCACAAGAACACCCTCCCTGGCTTCACCCCGGACTCGATCGCTCCAGTCCTTGATCTGCTGGGGATTATCGCTCTCCGCAAAAAGGATCATGCGCTCGCCGACAAGGTCGAGATAGTGGTTGATCGGGTGCATAGCCTGCAGCGAAAGCATCGATCTCTTCCACGTCGCGTCGTTGAACTGCGGTAGCACGATGATCGCGACTGCGTCCGCATCCTCGAGATCCCGCCCGAGTCGTGTGAAAGCCACCTTCCCCTGCATCGGTTGATCCCCTGGGTCCGACAGCCCTTCCAGCTGCCGGGACAGCCTGCTTCTGATCTTGTATGCCAGCAGGGCCAGATACTGGTCGAAATCGCCTCTGCGACCAACCATCTCGAGATCGAACGCCCGCTCTCTACTGAGGTCGGCCACCGGCGCGGCCATGATCCGGCCGCCGGAGGCGCCATCGAACTCCTGCTTCAAGTGGTGTACGCACCTGTGAATCAACGAGGTACGCCCGCAGCCCGTAGGCCCGGCCACCACCACCAACTGACCGAATCTGGTGAGGTGCGTCGACGGGTCCGGTAGATGGTTGACGAAGCTGCGGTACCCCTCCTCGGCTCTGTCCACTGGGAGGTAGTACGCCTCGTGTTCCCTGTCGTGCCACGGGCGCAGCGCACGGAGGGACTGACCCAGTACGGGGGGCAGTTCGAAGGGGTTCGGAATCTCCTCAGGCCTACCCGCATGAGCACTGCTGGTCTGTGTCATCACGATGCCCTCCCATCACGCCGCTGCTGTTGTCACCGTCGCAAGCCGATGACACCAGCAGCCCGCTCCGCCTCTCGAGCTGCCTGTTCGACCGCCGTTCGCAGATGCATGAGTCCGGTCCGCGCCTCCCGTACCCGAGGGCTGTCCGCCGATCGGTCCGGCCCGGACCACGAATCGCGCATCGACTCACAGAACGTCTCGACAGAATCACGGATCACCTCCATCGATGGGCCCAGGACCGCCGGCAGGGCATCGAGATGCAGCATCAGCCGGAGGCGGGGCTCGTCGAGGCTGGTCCCCTTCGGTTGTCTGGCGGAGGCATCCGCGTACCGGGTGAGAGACTCGTCGGCTGCCCGAATGAACTCGGCCACGGCCACCCGAAGCTGGGCGGCCTGCTGGCGCGCCTCAGTCCGCCGGTGGACGCCGGTCGTCAGCACACTGGTGAACAACGCGCTGATCAGAGCGGACACCAAGGTGAGTGCGCCACCGATCAGCAAGCCACGCATCTCGGAGGTCGGTCCGGCGCGTGCTGCGTCTGGATCGATGCTCAGCGCCGCGATCATGGTCGCACACGCCCGGTCAAAGTCGGCCGGCTGAGTGTCCCGCCATCGCGAGATCGCCACCTGCTGCCCATCTAGTACCACCCGGTCCCCGCTTGCCGACTCGACCAGGCCAAGCAACTCCGCAGCCTGACCGACCTGCTGCTGACGCGCGGGCGACAAGCAGACCAACGTCGACGCCTCCCGATCCAGTGGCTCGGCTGCCAGACTCCGCGCCGGATCGGCGATCACGATCGTCATCAGTACGAGGCAGGCGAGCAGCGACTGTATCCGACCAGTGTGGATCGCTCGCATACTGTGTCACTGTAGCGCTCTGATTCCCGTGTGACTGTCCCCCGACGGCACGAATACGGCTTCAGTCCGATAGCCGTCTCGGCGGGCACCTGAGGGCGACGAGGGCTCAACGGGGCTGGGCGGGAGTCCGGTACGCGAAACGGCCCGCCAGGGAGATCCCTGGCGGGCCGTTCACCGTGGTAGCGGGGACAGGATTTGAACCTGCGACCTCTGGGTTATGAGCCCAGCGAGCTACCGAACTGCTCCACCCCGCGGCGATGAGTTAACCCTAGCGCATACCGTCAGCCCGCCGCAAAACGACCCCCGTACTGACCGACTGGCCTCGGTGATCCCACCCTGATCCACCCACAAAAGCGGACAAGTCGGGATCACCGAGGCCGGTTCGGCGTCAGTCAGTTGACGTCAGCCGGTCGGTGACGGGTCGGCACTCGGTGACGGGTCGGTGGTCGACGGCTGGGCACCACCCACCCCGGCCGCCTGCTGCGCCGCCTGGAACGCCGTCATCGCGGCGTCCAGCCGGGCCAGTGCCTCGCCGTACCGCTGGAAGTCGCCGGCCGCCTGCGCGGCGCGGGCCTCGTCGATCGCGGCGCTGACCTCGGCGGCGGCCGCCTGCAGCTCCGGGGTCACCAGGCCGGGGTCGCCGGTGGCCGACGGGGTCGGGGTCGGGGTGCCGCCGGGCTCCTCGCCCTCACCTTCGCCTTCGCCCTCTGGCGGGGTCGTCGGCGCACCACCCGCCTCCGCCTGCTCGATCAGCTGCCGGATGCCGTCCTGCACGCTGTTGGCCAGCACCACGTACGAACCGCCGTCACCGTAGGAGAGCAGCACCCGCTGCAGCAGCGGATACGCGTTGGTCTGGTTGCTCTTCACGTAGACCGGCTCGACGTAGAGCATGCCGTTGCCGAACGGCAGCGACAGCAGGTTGCCGTACTGCACCTGCGCCTGGTTCGACGACAGCAGGTTCAGCTGCTGCCGGATGGCCGCGTTGTTGGTCATCCGCTGGTGCACCTGCACCGGGCCGGAGATCGCCGTCTGGTCGGGCAGCTCCAGCACCTGCAGCTGCGGCTGCCCGTCGACGTACGACCCGGAGATCAGCGCGGCCAGGTTCTGCCGGCCGGCCGGGGTCACCGCCGAGGTCAGCTGGAACCGTGGCTCGTCCTGCTCCGGCAGCTGGGTCATCAGGTAGTACGGCGGCTGCTTGACCCCGCTGTCCGGCGAGTCCGGGACGTTCGGCACCTCCCAGAAGTCCTGGCCCGAGAAGAACTCGGCCGGGTTCGTGACGTGGTAGCGGGCCAGCAGGTTGCGCTGCACCTTGAACAGGTCCGCCGGGTAGCGGAAGTGGGCGACCAGATCCGGCGGCGTCTCCGCCTTCGGGATGACCAGGTCGCCGCCGAACGCCGCGTTCCACGCCTTGAGCACCGGGTCGTTCTCGTCGAACTCGTACAGCCGGACGGTGCCGTCGTATGCGTCGACGGTGGCCTTGACCGAGTTGCGGATGTAGTTGACGTTCTCCCGGGCCAGCACGAAGGTGCCCTGGCCGGTCAGCTCGTCGGCGGTCTCCGCCTGCAGGTTCACCCGCTCCGAGTACGGGTACGTCGCCGAGGTGGTGTAGCCGTCGACGATCCACTGGATCCGGCCGTCGACCACCGCCGGGTACGGGTCGCCGTCCATGGTCAGGAACGGGGCGACCTTCTCCACCCGGTCCCGTGGGTTGCGGATGTACAGCAGCTTGGAGTTCTCGTTGACCGCCTCGGAGAGCAGGAAGTTGGTCTCCTGCTCGTTGATCGCGTACAGCAGTTTGCGGCCGAACGAACCGACCTCGACCCCGCCGGTGCCGGTGTAGGTGTAGTACTGCTCGCCGCCGCTGGAGGTGGGCCGGTCGAACTCGACGTTGCTGTCGCCGGGCGAACCGACGATGGCGTAGTCGGTGCCGTCCATCTGCTCGCCGTAGTAGATCCGCGGCTGCTCGACCGGGATCTCCTCAGTGGCCGAGGAGCACTGCTCCTGCGCCTGGTCGCCGAGGAAGCCGGAGACGAAGTACGGCTGCCCGCCGCAGACCACCTGGTTGGCCGGCGCGCCAACCATGCCGTACCCGTGGGTGAAGACGGTGTGCCGGTTGATCCAGTTGCTCTGCTGCTCGGTCAGCTCGCCGTAGTTGATCTCCCGCATGCCGACGACGTAGTCCTGGGTCTCGTCGTCGATGGTGTAGCGGTCGATGTCCAGCTTGGTGCCGAAGTCGTAGAAGCCACGCACCTGCTGCAGCTGGGTGTAGGTCTCGGAGACCAGCTGCGGGTCGAGCAGCCGGATGTTCGGCACCACCGCAGTGTCGGTGGCCAGGCTCTCCGGCGGCGTCAGGTTCGTCGCCGGATACGGCGTCTGCTGGCTGATGTCCAGCCCGAACGCTTCCCGGGTGGCGACGATGCCCCGTTCGATGAACGCCGCCTCCTTGTCCCGCAGGCTCGGGTTGACCTCGAAGGTCTGCACCGCCCACGGGTAGATGCCGCCGATCGCCACGGCGGAGATGCCCAGCAGCGCCAGCGAGATCCCCGGCCAGACCAGGTTGCGCATCACCGCGTTGGAGAACACGATGATCGCGATCGCCACCACGATCGAGATGTACGCCAGGATCTCCTTCGCCGGCAGCAGTGCGTTGATGTCGGCGTAGCCGGCGCCGTAGATGCGCGCCTGCTCGTTGTACTCCAGCAGCATGCCGCGCCGGTCCAGCACGTACGCAACCGCCTTGAGCAGTACGAAGACGGCGACCAGGGTGGTCAGGTGGGCCCGCGCGGCGGTGGTCATCCGGTCACCGATGCCCTGCAGCCGTACACCGCCGTAGAGGTAGTGCACGGCGAGCGCACCGATCACCGACAGCACCACCGCGGTGAACGCCAGGCCGAGCAGGTAGCGCAGGAACGGGTACTCGAAGACGTAGAAGCCGATGTCGATGCCGAACTCCGGGTCGGTGACGCCGAACTCCTGGGAGTTGCGGAACAGCAGCCACTGGCTCCACCGGTTCTGCGCGGACAGCCCGGCGAAGACACCGACCAGCGCCGCGGCCACGGCGATCCAGATGCCGATCCGGGGGCTGAGCAGCATCCGGTAGCGCTCCAGGCTGACCTGTTCCGGCGAGTGCGGTCGCAGCGCCGGCCGCAGCCGGTACGCCAGCCACAGATTGGCCGCGACCACCAGTGCCATGGCCAGGCCGACCGCCGCGAACAGCAGCAGTCGGGTGAACAGCACGCCGGTGAAGACCTGGGTGTAGTCGACCTCCTCGAACCACAACCAGTCGGTCCATGCGTTCACCCCCCAGCCGAGCAGGGTGAACAGAAGGAAGATCCCGATGAGTACGCCGACGGTGACCCGGCCACGTCGGCTCATTCCGGGCATTGGGCTGCTACGCATGACCACGACTAGGTACTCCGCACGTTGGTGTGATCCGCTGGGCGATCAGGCACCAAGACTACGGGGTGTGTCCACCTCAAGGCCGGTTGAGGTGCACCTGACCGGGGTGTCAGTCGCTGCCGCAGAGCGTCGGCTTCTCGCCGGTACGCAGCCGGGCCAGCGCGTCGAGCGCCTCGTCGAGGGTGGCCACCCGCAGCAGCGGCAGGTCGGGTACGGCGTTCGCGACCGCTTCGGCGCAGTTGGCCTGCGGCACGAGGAAGGCGACCGCACCCGCTTCCTTGGCCCCGACCAGCTTCTGCGGGATACCACCGATCGCGCCGACGCTGCCCTCGTTGTCGATGGTCCCGGTCCCCGCGATGATCTTGCCGCCGGTGAGGTCCTCGGGTTCGAGCTTGTCGATGATGCCCAGGGCGAACATCAGCCCGGCGCTCGGCCCGCCGATCTCGTCGAGATCGATGGTCAGCTCGAACGGCCGGGGCTGCTCCTCGGTGATCTCGATGCCGATCCGGGGTGGGCCGCCGTCACTGGCCCGGGTGGTGATCTCGGCGGTGGCCGACCGGCCGTCGCGGGTGTAGCCGATGGTCAGCGTGCTGCCTTCCGGCTCGGCCCGGATCAGCTCGGTCAGCTGCGTCGCCGAACTGACCGGCGTGCCGTCGACCGAGGTGATCACGTCGTCGACATCGAGCAGCCCGACCGACGCCCCGTCCGGGGTGACCGCCCTCACCAGCACCTGCACCGGGTAGCCGAGCTGGCGCAGCGCCGCGGTCTCGGCGCTGGTCTGCGACGCCGCGAAGTCCTCGGCGTTGCGCTCCTCGACCTCTTCCTGGGTCTGCCCCGGCGGGTAGATCACCTCGTACGGCACTACCGCCTCGGAGTCGCTCAGCCAGCCGGCGATCGCCTCCCGCAGCCCCACGTTCGGGCGTACGCCGACGGTGGTGAGCCGTAGCTGCCCGGCCGAGGTCGAGGTGTCGGTCCCGGTGATCTGGATGACGTCCTCGCCGTCGTCGGTGCCGAGCGTGTCGACCGTCGGGCCGGGGCCGAGCACCACGTACGGGACCGGTGCGGCGAGCACGGCGTAGGCGAGCAGTGCGGTGAGCAGCGCGCCGAGGATGACCGTGACACCGCGACGTCTCATGCGCCTGAGCGTACCGACTGCGCTCACGACCGCGACGCGGACCGCGTACCGACGCAAACCGCGCAGCCGGGCGGTGACGTCGCGCCTGCGACACGGCGCTTCGCGCTGAGCGGAACGCACCGGCGGCGTTGCAGCCGCTGGCCCGCGTACCGTGGAGGGCGTGCCTGATACTCCGTTCGGCTTCCAGCTCCCCGGCGGCCAGCCTCCGGACCCCAACGACCCCCGGCAGATGCAGCAGTTCATGGCGCAGCTGCAGCAGCTGCTCGCCGCTCCGGGCAGCGGCCCGGTGAACTGGGACCTGGCCCGGCAGGTGGCGGCCAGCCAACTCGCCGCCGAGGGTGACCCGTCGGTCAACCCGCACGAGTGGCACACCGTCGAGGAGTCGCTGCGCGTCGCCGACCTGTGGCTGGAGTCGTCGTCGACGTTCCCGTCCGGGACCCGCACGTCGGCGGCGTGGAACCGCAACGAGTGGATCTACCGGACGCTCGACGTGTGGCGCAAGCTCTGCGACCCGGTGGCCGGTCGGATGGTCGGCGCGATGGGCGACCTCGTTCCGCCGGAGGCCCGCAGCCAACTCGGCCCGATGCACGCCATGATGACCACTCTCGGCGGGGCCCTGTTCGGCGGTCAGCTCGGCCAGGCGCTCGGCTCGCTCGCCACCGAGGTGCTGTCGGCCAGCGACATCGGGCTGCCACTCGGCCCGGCCGGCACCGCCGCGCTGCTGCCCGCGAACATCCGGGCGTACGGGTCCGGCCTGGAGCTGCCCGAGGAGGAGGTGCGGCTGTACGTGGCGCTGCGCGAGGCGGCCCACCAGCGCCTCTTCGAGCATGTGTCGTGGTTGCGGGGGCACGTGCTGGCCGCGGTGGAGACCTACGCGTCCGGGATCACCGTCAACCGGGAGGCGATCGAGGACGCCCTCGGCCGGGTCGACCCGATGAATCCGGAGTCGATGCAGGAGATTGCCATGGAGGGGATCTTCACTCCGGAGGACACCCCCGCCCAGCAGGCGTCGTTGGCCCGGATCGAGACGGTTCTCGCGCTCATCGAGGGCTGGGTGTGTCACGTCGTCGACAGCGCCGCCGGGGACCGGCTGCCGAACGTCGTGAAGCTGGCCGAGGCGTTCCGGCGTCGGCGGGCGGCCGGCGGGCCGGCGGAGCAGACCTTTGCCGCCCTGGTCGGGCTGGAGTTGCGGCCCCGCCGGCTGCGCGAGGCGGCCGCGCTGTGGGCCGCGCTGGACACCCATCGTGGGGTCGACGGCCGGGACGCGTTGTGGAGCCACCCCGATCTGCTGCCGTCGGACGACGACTTCGCCGACCCGGAGGCGTTCGCCCAGGCGAAGACCGATTTCGACCTCGGTGACATCGACTTCGGCGGCGACCCGCCGGAGCAGCCGGAGCAGCCGGATCCGCCGCAGCCGCCGGCCGACGGACCCCGCTGACCGATAGGCCCCGGGTTCAGCCGGGGGTCAGCAGCGCGCGGGTGGTCTCCCAGCCTTCGATGGCCGGGTTCAGGGCAGCCAGGTCCGCCGGGCCCCGCAACCGACGCCAGGACGGCGTCACCGCCACCTGTTCCGGGTGCGGCGCCGCCGCCCGGACGGCCTGCGGATCGGCGGCGAGGTTCAGCGGCGGCAGCCAGTCCGGAGCTGGCAGTTGGGCCGCCACGCCGAGCAGTCCCCCGCCGTCGCCGCCGGCCGGAGCCACCGCCACCGGCCGGGTGGTGATCGGTCGCAGCAGCTTGCCGATCAGCAGGCCGGGCAGGTCCGGCGCGTCGGCGGCGAGCACCGCCGCCTGGTCGTAGCCGTGTGCCGCGACGGCGGCCAGCGCCGCGTTGACCGAGAGCTCCGGCAGCGGATGGATCGGCATGTCGGGCCAGGCGATCGACCTGGCCAACGGCAGGTCCGCTTCGCTCGCGGCGATCGCCGGTTCCACCTGGCTCAGGGTGGCGAGCAGGTCGACCATGTCCTCGGCCAGGGCGGCCCGCCAGGCGGCGGGATCGGTGCCGGGTGGCGACCAGTCGACCAGGTCGAGAAGAATGACCACGGCACGGCGCATCTGACCCACTCTAGCGGCGGCGTACCCGGCAGGTCCGGGGCGTACCCGGGGTGGTCGGCGTAGTCGGTGCACCCGGCAGGTCGGTCAGTCGGCCAGGACGAAGCCGCTGGCCGCCGCCACCCCTTCCAGGTAGCCACGGGCACGTTCCGCCTTGGGGTAGCGGCCGACGAGCTCCCAGAACCGGGCGTTGTGGCTCGGCACGACCAGGTGCGCCAACTCGTGCAGCAGGACGTAGTCGATGACCCAGTCCGGCATCTCCTGGATCCGGTGGGATATCCGGATAGTCCGGTCCGCCGGGGTGCACGACCCCCAGCGGCTGTTCTGGTTGGTCACCCACCGGACGCTCGTCGGGGCCACCACTCGGGCATGATCCGGCAGGTACCGGTCGACCAGCCGGCGGGCCCGGCCGACCAGCTCGCTGTCCGATCGACGGAGGCGTTCCTCCCGGGCCGCCAGCCGGGCGAGCATCCGGTCCACCCACTCGGTCTCCTCGGCCCGCGAGAACTGGTCCGGGATGAGAATGACGACGCGTTCGCCCTCCCGGTACGCGGACACCGTCCGGCGTCGGCGCTGGCTGCGCCGTACCTCGACGACCGGCTTACGCGCCCCTGCCATCAGCGGCCCGCGCAGCCCCGGGTTTCGCTCACGATGGCACGCTAATCCGTACTGACCAGGGGAACGCAAGAGGCAACACGGCGCAGCCAGGGTGAATCACCCCTTTTGGGGCCGATTGTCGCGAAAAAAGTTACCCACTCGACCGCCGTACGTCGCGCCCGAGCCGCCCAGGATCACCGTAGGCGATCGCGAAGAAGTTTTCACCTCCACCCCCCGGCCGGTGACCACCTGCGGATCTTCTCCCGGCGTGTCACTGCGAATCTGACTTATCCGATCTATTGCGGCATGCACACTCTCGACGTCGACTTACTCACAGTGTCGGTGAATTGTTGACATGGAACCGCCCAGTCCTGGGTAGGGTCCGCGGACCGGCGGTCAACAGTGGCCGCGGAGAAATCCCAGCGCGCGGCGCCACCGGTGGTGGCCGCGAGCGGGTGCACGCCGGGTCTGCAACCACCCGGCGAGGAGACGAGGAGGGGCACCGTGGCCGACCAGGCCCAGACCTACAACGGTTACTGCGTGAAGTGCAAGGAGAAGCGCGACTTCGAAGGCACCGTCGCAGTGTCGAAGACCGGCATGAACATGGCCAAGGGCAAGTGCCCGGTCTGCGGCACAACAGTCAACCGGATCTTGGGTAAAGCCAAGGTCTGACTCGCGGCGCTGGGGGGGGGGGGGGGGGGGGGGGGGGGGGGGGGGGGGGGGGGGGGGGGGGGGGGGAGGGGAGGAAAAGGAAGGGGAGAGGGAAGTGAGGGAGGGGTGAGGGGGGGGGGGGGGGGGGGGAGGGAAAAGGAGGGGGGGGTGGGGGGGGGAAGAGGGGGTTGTGGTTCGGGTGGGTGGGGGGGGGGGCTCTTTCCCCCCCCCCCCCCCCCACGCACGGCCATCGCAAACCACAACCACCAACAGCCGGTCGTACGCCACTACACGCTGCGTCATGTCCGAGCCGCGACACCCCACCGACCGGGCTGTGGAAAACTCCCCGGAACCTGTGGATAACCGAGGATGTGCGGGGCACAGGCTGTGGATAACGAGCCAACGAGCGTTCCGTTACGGTGACAGCCTGTTGTCCATGCCCACCAATCCCCTGCTCAGGCCGACTCTGTTGCCCGGCCTGGCCCGCCTCTGGCGGGACCGCGACACTCTGCAGCTCGGCTCGGACCCGGCGCACGCCGTACTGCTCGACCTCACCGACCCGGCACTGTCCCGGCTGCTCGACCTCCTCGACGGCAGCCGGTCGACCCGCGCCGTAGTGGACCACGCCGTCCGGCTCGGCGTCCCGGCCGACCAGGCCCGGCACCTGCTGGACATGCTGATCGCCCGAGGCCTGATCGTCGGCGCGCACACCCTGCTGCCAGCGAACCTGCCGGAGCACGCCCGGCACCGGTTGACCGCCGAGGCGACCGCCCTGGCGCTGCGCCGCGACGAACTTCCCGGCACCCCGGCGCAGATCCTGCGGCGGCGCGCCGCCGCCCGGATCGTGCTGACCGGCCGGGGTCGGCTGGCCCGGCCGCTGGCCGTCGCGGTGGCCGAGGCGGGGATCGGCCACGTCGCCATCGACCTGGCCGATACGCGCGAAGCCCGGGAAGCCGTCGCCGCCGCCGTCAGCCAGGCGGTTCCCGGGGTCGAGACCCGCCCGGTACGGCCCGGCCAGGCCACCCTGACGGTGCTGCTCGGCGCCGACCGGCCAGCCAACCTGCTCGCCGCGAGCTACGCCCGGCACCGGCAGGCCCACCTGCTGGTCGACATCCGGGACCGGACGCCGGTGGTCGGCCCGCTCGTGCCGACGACCGGCACACCGTGCCTCAACTGCCTGGACCTGCACCGCCAGGACCGGGATCCGGGCTGGCCGCAGCTGGCGTCGCAACTGTGCGCGATCGGCCCGGCGACGATCTGCGACTCGGCGACCCTGCTGGCGGCGGTGAGCGTCGGGACGGCCGAGATCCTGGCGTTCGTCGACGGTGGGAGCCCGGAGACGATCGGGGCGGCGCTCGAGGTGCACGCCCCGGCCCGGCTGCGACGCCGGGCCTGGCCTGCCCACCAGGGCTGCCACTGCCACCGTCGCCGCCCGCGCCGCTGCACACCGGGGCGGAGCCCTGCCGATGGGATGGGCCACGCTCCGGGGGCCGGTGGCATGAGCCACGCTCAGCCAGGGGTCACGGTCCGCGATCGTCGGTAACAATGGCCAGGTGACCGAAATCCCTCGCTGGGCCGTGTCCAGGACCGCCAAACTCGCCGCGCTGCCGATCGGCTTCGCCGGCCGCACCGTCCTGGGGCTGGGCAAGCGGGTCACCGGGCTCGCCTCCGACGTGATCTCCACCGAGATCCAGGAACGCACCGCCGAGCAGCTGTTCAGCGTGCTCGGACAGCTCAAGGGTGGTGCGATGAAGGCGGGACAGGCGCTGTCGGTGTTCGAGGCGGCGCTGCCGGAGGAGCTCGCCGCTCCGTACCGCCAAGCCTTGACCAAGCTGCAGGAGGCCGCCCCGCCGTTGCCCGCCGGGTCGGTGCACAAGGTGCTGGCCGAGCAGCTCGGCGCCGACTGGCGGGAACGGTTCGTCGAATTCAACGACCGGCCGGCCGCCGCGGCCAGCATCGGCCAGGTGCACCGGGCGGTGTGGCGCGACGGCTCCGCAGCTGGCCGGCCGGTGGCGGTCAAGGTGCAGTATCCGGGGGCCGGCGACGCCCTGCTCGCTGACTTCAAGCAGTTGTCCCGGCTGAGCACCATGTTCCGGGCGATCCAGCCTGGGCTGGACATCAAGCCGCTGCTCAACGAGCTGCGGAACCGGCTGGCCGAGGAGCTGGACTACGAGCTGGAGGCCGAGTCGCAGCGGGCGTTCGCCACCGCGTACGCCGGCGACGACCAGATCATGGTGCCGGCGGTGCTCGCCGCCGCGCCCCGGGTGCTGGTCACCGAGTGGATCGACGGCATCCCGCTTTCGAAGATCGTTTCTTCCGGTACGGCGGACCAACGCGACCGGGCCGGGCTGCTGATGGCGGTGCTGCATTTCTCCGCGCCGGCCCGCGCCGGGCTGCTGCACGCCGACCCGCATCCGGGCAACTTCCGGCTGCTCGACGACGGCCGGCTCGGCGTGGTCGACTTCGGTGCCGTGGCCCGACTGCCCGGCGGGCATCCCGAGCCGATCGGCCGGCTGGTCCGGCTGACGCTCGACGGGGACGCCGACGCGGTGGTGGCCGGGCTGCGCGACGAGGGCTTCATCAAACCGGACGACCCGATCGACGCCCCAGCGGTGCTCGACTTCCTGCTGCCGATGCTGGCGCCGCTGGCGGCCGAGGAGTTCCAGTTCACCCGGCAGTGGCTGCGCGACGAGGCGGCCCGGCTGGCCAACCCGAAGTCGCCGGCTTACCAGCTGAGCCGACACCTCAACCTGCCGCCGGCCTACCTGTTGATCCACCGGGTGACGCTCGGCTCGATCGGGGTGCTCAGCCAACTGGAGGCCCGGGCCCGGTACCGGGACGTGGTGCGGCGCTGGCTGCCGGGTTTCGCCCCGACCGGCTGACCCGCACGCACGGGTGGTGGGGTAGTGGGGGGGGGGAGGGGGTGGGGGGGGGGGGGGGGGGGGGGGGGGGGGGAAGGGAGGGGGGGGGGGAGAGGAGGGGGGGGGGGGGGGGGGGGGGAGGGGGGGGGGGGGGGGGGGGGGGGG